>JAYZHP010000069.1:0-6676 GCA_036166415.1 Fidelibacterota bacterium
AGAACTGAATTACCGAAATAACCTATCATATTTGAAGCAAATAGATCTTTTATTTTTACAGACTTGACAGAAAAAAGTAGTAGTCTCCATCTAAATGCTCTAATTAGAGTATAAAAAATCAATAAAATTATTGCAGCTAAAAGATATAGAAAATCAATCGACTCAAAACTTTTTTTAATTTGTATGAAATCTATATTTCTAAAAGAAAAATGCAGGCCAACAAAACTTAAAGAAAAACCAATAAATAACTTTAGCCATCTATTCATGAAGATTGATAATCTCTTTTGGATTGGGTTGAAAATTTTTATACATCGTTAAATTGCCAGTTTGAAAATTATTAATTAAAATATTAATGTATTGATCTTTTGCATAGCTAAGATTCATTCGTTTGGGTTCACCTGATTTTAAGATATCGATCTGACCATCATACCCAAGTTCAGGAATCTTAAAAATAATTTTGATTTTCTCATTCAAAACAATTGATTTTTTAAATACAATATTTTCTATATTGCCCGTAAGAAGAGAAAAAATCCCAATATCATCATTTATTATTTTATCAATAATAAGCTGTTTGGTAAGCTTATTATAGGTCTTGATTGTATCTCCAGAAATAAAAATTGTTTCTTGATTCATATCAATAATAAAATGTGTCTTATTGACAATTTCTATTTTTGCTATGGATTCAGAGCTAAGCTCAAATTCCTTTTGCATGATTTGAGCGGTAAATGTAACTCCTGCCTTATTATTTAAAGCGCTTAAAAACTTTTGATACCAACTATTACTTTGACCATAAGAAATACAAACTGAAAATAGTAAATAGAGTGATATTCTCGAAAACATCTTTCTTTAATCAAGCGAATCTAAGTAGGATTCATCAACTAACACTTCACGTGCCTTGCTACCAGTAAATGAACCAACAATCCCAGCTTGTTCCATCTCATCTATTAGTCTTGCTGCCCTTGAATATCCAACTTTTAATCTTCTTTGAATTAGTGAAATAGATCCTTGCTGATGCATTACCACCAACTTAACAGCTTCATCAAAGAGAGCATCAAATCCTCCGCTTCCATTTTCAGTAACCAGTCCACCTGCGCCCATTGTTTCGCGTGGACTTTCCAAAACTAAATCATCTGCCTCCGTTTGACCCTCAATATGTGCCATTAAAGCTTGGATTTCATCTAAGCTTAAGAATGCATTATGCAACCTACTGGGTTCAGATGAGCCATAACCCAAATACAACATATCCCCTTTTCCAATTAATTTCTCTGCACCTGGACTATCTATAATGGTTCTAGAGTCAATTTTAGTAGCTACCTGGAATGCTATTCTTGAAGGGAAATTAGCTTTGATAACTCCGGTAATCACATCAACTGATGGTCGCTGAGTAGCAACAACTAAATGAATACCTACAGCCCTCGCTAACTGTGTTAGTCTGGCGATTGGAGCTTCAACTTCTTTCGCATTTAACATCATTAGATCAGCTAGCTCATCAATTAATACCACAATGAATGGCATAATTTTTCCATCTTTACTACTTACAATTTTTTGATTGTATTCTGCAATATTTCTGACCCCAGCTTCAGCAAGAACATCGTATCTTTTGCCCATCTCTTTTTCAACAGCACGAAGGGCAATCACTGCATTCTCTGGAGTCGTAATTATTGGCTCATCTATATCTTCAATTTTGAGCAAATGATATTTAGAAAGACTACGATAGACCGCCATTTCAACTTTTTTTGGATCAACAATCACAAATTTTACTTCATCAGGGGTAGCCTGGTAGAGCACGCTTGCAAGGATGGTATTCATGCAGACTGATTTTCCAGATCCAGTAGTACCAGCTATAAGAAGATGTGGCATTTGAGCTAGGTCTAAAGTGGCAATCTCGCCATTGGTAGATTTACCTATTGCTAGCGTCAATTTTGATTCTGATTTGGCAAATTTTTCTGAATTAATCACAGATTTAAAATATACCATATCAGGATTGCGGTTAGGAATTTCTATACCCACCGATGATTTGCCTGGAATTGGAGCTATTACTCGAACCCGACTTGCCTCCATCACTCGAGCCAAATCATCTGATAATGCTACAAACTTATTAACCCTTACTCCTTCTGCAGGCTCAACTTCAAATAAGGTAATAACAGGGCCCGGGCTAACATTGACCACTTTTCCAATAACGCCAAAGGTCTCAAGTGATTGTTGAAGAAAATTTGCACGCTCAACAAGTTCATCTTTACTAATTCCACCTTGAATGCTTACTGGGTTTGTCAATAGCTCAGGAGAAGGTAATTGAAACTCTTTTTTGGGAAGTTTTCTTTCTTCAACGGTATCTAGATCAATCTCTTCTTCTTGAATCATCTCTTCGACTTCAATTTTCTCCTCCTCATCTTTCATAGCATCTATATTTTCATCATCTAGTATATCATCTACATTATTTGTCTCATCATATTCAATAGGCTCAGGTTCCGGATCTTCATCTTGAACTTCATCCGGTATTTTGCTTGAATTTGTATCTGGAGGATCTAGGGGCAAATCTTTGTTTCGTTGTTCATCAATCTTGGTAAGCAGGTTTTGAGTATGTTCCTTTTTTTCTTGCTCCGCTAATAGGTTATCTGAAACCAATTTTTTTTCAGCTCGCTTCTTTTCAAACTTTGAATAAATATTTTTTATTGGCTTGTAAAAACTATAACCAAAATAGCTTCTGATTAAAACCAGCCATAGCGAAATAATGAGAAATAATGATCCGATATTCCCAAGGAAATCATAAAATAAAATTGCTATCAATCCACCAGTCATTCCGCTTAAAGGAAAAGATAAATTATCTAAACCATAGTATACAATTTGAATATAACCAAAACTAATAGAAGCAAGTATTACCGCGCCAAGTATATATAAAGATAGTCTGCCAATAGAATCAAAATCCTTATGCATGAAAAACCAAATACCCCATACGCCAGATAATAGAGGGATAAAGAAGGAACTATAACCAAAGCCAAGTTTAATAAAAAAATAAGATAACCAAACTCCAAGTATCCCCATTGGGTTTTCAACTTTAACATTTGGTGAAATTCCAGGATCTTCATTAGGATTATATCCAATAAAACTTAATAGGCTCAATACTGAGATAGTTGTAATAAGAATTCCTAATATTTCTAAACGTTTTTCTTGCATATCTTATCAGTCCAACACTGTTCCAGTTTTATAGAAAGGAGATTCAACAACCCTGCACTTTAAATGCCTATTCCTTACATCTATTAATAGTTCGTTGCCTATTTCAGAATAGATGGTATCAATAAATGCTAGACCAATACCTTTTTGAAGCGAAGGCGACTGCGTACCGCTTGTTATGTAGCCAATATTTAGTGAATCTTTTATAATCGGATATCCTTTGCGAGGAATGCCCCTATCAATCATTTCGATAGCAACAAGCGAGTGTGTTGGATTAATTTTAATTTTATTTAACGTTTTCTTTCCAATAAAATCTTTTTTATTCATTTTCGTAATCCATCCCAACCCAGACTCAATGGGGTTAATGTTTTGATTGATATCATTACCATAGAGGACATATTTCATTTCCATTCTGAGGGTATCTCTGGATCCAAGTCCGGCAGGGGTAATTTTATCTTTTGAATCAGAAAACAGTAACTTCCATATTCTTTCAGTAGATACATTATCTGCATAAATTTCAAACCCAAGTTCACCTGTATATCCAGTCCTAGATATAGTTGCAGGATATCCATTAATATTTGCAATAGAAAAATGATAATATTCCATTTTATCTAAATCAATATCTGTATAATTATTTAATATGTCGCGAGACCTAGGACCTTGAATAGCAATCAGTCCAATTTGGCTACTTACATCTGCAACTGTCACATTTTCTGGCTTATGCGTAATAATCCAATCAAAATTCTTTTCTATATTGGAACAATTAACAACAAGCATAAAATGATCTGGATATCTATAAACCAATATATCATCTACAATACCACCATCTTCAAAACACATTGCAGAATATTGAGCCTGCCAAACATCTAATGTAGCTACATCATTGATGGTAATTTGATTTAAAAAATCTATTGCTCCATTACCGGAAACAAAAAACTCCCCCATATGACTAACATCAAAAATTCCACATGACTTTCTAACCGCTAAATGCTCATCAACAATACCTGAATACTGAACAGGCATCTCATAACCTGCAAAATCAACGAGCTTTGCCCCAAGCTTTATATGTTCAGAGTGCAAAGGTGTTTTTTTCATTGGGATTCAAAAAAATCTTTAAGCTTAACTAAACCCTCACTGATATCTTCAACAGATATTCCAGAATAAGCTAGTCTAATATAATAGTCATGCTCATCTGCTTGAGCTCTTCCAAAATGTTCGCGAGTACAAAAAGAGACGTTTGCATTCCTAAGAGCGCCAATTTGAAGATCTTCAATTTTATGAAGCCCTTTTCTTTCCATTATTTTAGTTACATTAGGAAAAAGATAAAAAGTAGTGCGGGGCGCAGTTATATTAACGCCATTAATGGCGTTAAGACCTTTAACGGTAGCATCTCTACGGTCTTTAAGGGTATTTAATATTGTTTTTGATGCACTCTGATCACCATTCAGAGCTTCAACCATAGCATTTTGAATAAAATGAGTGGTGCATGATTCAGCGTTTACATTTAATTTAGCAATTCTTTTAATTATTTCCTTAGGACCGATTGATCCACCAACTCTCCATCCTGTCATAGCGAACTTCTTAGAAAAAGTATAGAGTATAACTGTTCTCTCCTTCATCCCCGGAAGAGAAACAATTGAGCTTGCATCTCCATCATAAACAATCTCAAAGTAAGCTTCATCAGAAAGCACCCAAAGATCATGCTCGATCGCTATTTTTGCTACAGCTTCCATTTCTTTTTTTGATGATTCAGCAGATATGGGGTTTTGATAATTATTATAAATCAGCGCAACAGTTCTATCTGTTATAGAATCGGTTAGCTTTTGAATATCAATATCAAAGCCAGAGTCTGTCTGAACAAATGAATAAGGAACAGCTCTACCTCCCTGGTATTCAATCTGAGATTCATAAATTGGGTAACCAGGATTTGGATATAATATCTCATCGCCAGGATCCATAATCGAAGAAATGAATTTTCCTATGGTTGGCTTACCGCCAGGCTGTATTGCTACATTATCTGGTTCATAATTTACCCCTCTCTTAGCCCCAACATCCTGAGCCAAAGCTTCTCTTAAAGGAAAAATACCTTCTGAAGGGCAATAGCCTGTTAAGCCATCATTAATACTCTTAATTGTTGCCTGTACAATATTTTCAGGAGTGGGGAGATTAATATCTCCCAAGTGAAAAGGATATACTTTATTACCTTTATCCGCCCATTCCTTAGCTTGCGCAGATACAGCAAACGCTGTTTCGGTACCTAGGTTTTGTAATTGATTTGCATATTTCATTGAAATTAAGACATGTGCTTTAATACTTCTCGAATCATATCTTCCAATTTTTCAGGAATTTTTGATTCTTTTTGTAATTCTGATAAAGCATTTGAAATTTGTTTAGAATTATAACCCAATGACTTTAGGGCATTTGTTGCATCTTTTACAATAACTGAGTCTGCTTCATCAGTAAAGCCAAGAGTTTCATCTTTTTTATTATCTATAGAAAATTTTTCTTTAAGCTCAATAATGATTCTTTTTGCTGTTTTTGCACCAATCCCTGGAATAACTGTAAGTGACTTAACATCGCTTTCTATAATTTTTTGCTTAAACTCATTTGGGGTAGTTCCAGATAGTATATTCATAGCAGATCTCGGACCAATACCGCTTATTGTATTCAAATTTAAGAAAAGGGATCTTTCTGAATGTTTTATAAAGCCATATAAATTCAATAGGTCTTCTTTAACGTGAAGATGAGTTAATAGCGTTACGCTTTCATTGAGTTCTGGCAATTTTTCATAGGTGGAAATAGATATATTTAGGTTATAAACAATACCACCGATCTGCACCTGTGCGTTTGTGGGGCTTTTTGCCGTTAATTTTCCTGAAATTGATTCAACCAAACTCATAGATATTTATTTTGATTAATATGACATAGGCCAATTGCAAGGGCATCAGTAATATCGAGAGATTTTATTGGTTTATCTATATTAAGAATTTTTTCAACCATATATTTTACCTGTTTTTTAGTAGCTGATCCACTGCCGGTAACAGACTGCTTTACTTTTTTTGGCGCATAAACCATTGAAGGTATTCCTTTTGATGCAGCTGAAAGCAATAAAACGCCTCTGGCTTGCCCCAAAAGGATGGCGGATTTAACGTTTTGACTATAAAATGAATCTTCAATTGCCATGGATTGTGGGTTGAATTTATCAATTAAATCATTCATATGACTATTTAAATACTCAAGTCTATTTGGAATTGATTCCTTTGCTGGTGGTGTAACTAATCCATAAGCAATAACTTTGATCTGACTGCCTTTGTAATCAAGGATTCCAAATCCAGTATTATTGAGACCTGGATCAACGCTAATTATTCTTTGTATGCTAATCAAGCGGTTATGAATTAGTGTTTGAAAAATTTATTTGAAAATTTGATGCGATATTTTGAACATCATCATGCTCTTCAAGCTGTTCCATCAAAGTTATTAATTTTGAAGATTCTGAATCATTTAT
>JAYZHP010000070.1:0-5408 GCA_036166415.1 Fidelibacterota bacterium
AGCCATTTTTATATGAGCAATAATTTTAGATGTGGGCTTGATTAAATTCTTTTCAACTAGCGCAAACCCTCTTCTAATCTCATTTTTATCTATATTAGATAAATTGATTGCAGCTCTATCTCCCATCTGAACTAATGGTGTTATCTCGCCGTGGGTCTGTATTGATCTCACGGTTACCTTTTTACCTTCTGGTATAACTTCCAATTCATTACTAGGCTCTGCCTTACCTGAAATAACAGTTCCCGTTACCACGGTTCCATGGCCTGTTTTTGAAAAAACCCTATCAATCGGTAAGTAAAAAAATCCTCTATCGTGATTAGCTTGTACATTTTTACAAAGCGTAGTGATTTCTTCTTTTAGCTGATCAATTCCAGTCCCGGTTTTGGTAGAAGTTCTAATTATATTCGCATTTTTAAAATTAGTGTGTTCGATAGTGGTTTTGATATCTTTTTCAACCATCTCAATCCAATTATCTTCTACAGTGTCAGTTTTTGATAGGGCAATAATTGCGTGTCTAACATTTAAAAAATGTAATATTTCAATGTGCTCGTATGTTTGAGGCATCAAGCCATCATCAGCAGCAACTACAATCAGAGCTATTTGTATAGTAGATACGCCAGCAACCATGTTTCTAATAAACTTTTCATGACCTGGAACATCAATAATGGTGATTTCTTTATTATAATAAGCAAAGCCTAAATCAATCGTCATTCCTCTGTTTTTTTCTTCTAAAAGGTGATCGGTATCTGTCCCAGTTAAAGATTTAACAAGTGATGTTTTTCCATGGTCAATGTGGCCGGCTGTGCCAATAACAATTTGCATAGATTGGTTTACCCCAAAACTTCAACAATAGAGCTTAAGAGCAATTTTTCCTGACTAGAGATTATTGATTTGAAATCAATATAATAGTTATTGCCTTTAATATATCCGACAACTGGATTTTGAGCATTTCTAAATTTATCTGATAGCTTTGCTGGGGTATATTTTTTGGAACTGATTTTAAATGCTATTGAATCAAATGTAGCTCCAGGAAGTGTGCCGCTTCCTGCCTCAACAAACGTTTCCTGAATTGATATATTATGATTTGATCTAAGCTTAGTTGGTATAACCGATAAGAGCTTATTGGCTCGCTTTTCTAGCTCCTTTCTAGTTGTCACCATCAGTGAGAGTGTCAAATTATCATTTATTGAATCCATACGCAATGAACGTAGTGTCTCTTCAAGCAGCGAAATGGTCCATTTATCACTCCTTACGGTTCTTGCGATGGGGTTTACATTGATTCGCTTAATTAATGACCTTTTTCCAGCGATTATCCCGCATTGTGGCCCTCCCAAGAGCTTATCGCCTGAAAATGTGGTAATGCTTGATCCAGATTTAATAACATCGTGCACTATCATATTCGTTGGTATGCCTTTATTTGATAGGTCTAGAATCTCACCACAGCCAAGGTCCGACATAACTGGAATGCGTTTTTTTCTACCTAATTCAACCAGCTCATCTATTTTAACCTGTTTTGTAAATCCAGAAATGATATAATTGGATGTATGAACCCATAATATTAAACCCGTATTAGAAGAAATAGCCTTTTCGTAGTCACTAATATGTGTTCGATTTGTGGTCCCAACTTCAACAAGTTTGCATCCACTTTTTGTAATCATATCTGGAATTCTAAATGAACCGCCAATTTCAACTAACTGTCCACGAGAAACAATTACATCTTTACCTTCGGCTAATTCATTTAACGATAATAAAACTGCGGCTGCATTATTATTAACGACCATTGCATCTTCCGCACCAGTTATCGAGGAGATTAAAGCAGAAATATGTTCTTGCCTCTGACCGCGTTTACCGGTTTCGAGATTTAATTCTAAATTAACATATCCAGATAGTCTTTTTGATACTTTGCTTATAATTTTTTTGCCAACTGGGGCTCTACCAAGACCCGTATGAAGAATAATGCCCGTAGCATTAATTACTGGTTTTATGCTCGCGGTAGATAGTTTGGCTATCTTTAACAAGATGCTTTGTATGATTTGGTTGCGATCTAATTGAAGGCTTCCTTGTTTAGCTTGAGATCTAAATGCTGCAATTTCATCTTTAATTATATATTTTATATATTTATCATTATGATATTTATTATCATTTATCTTAAGTAATACTTCAGATACAGATGGGAGTTTTAATAGATCTTTCTTTTTCACTTATATGGTAACTTTCTTAATCATTCTATAAACTAGATCGATACATTAAATATGAAAATATTAATCCCGGGAATAACAAAATCCCCATAACAGGAAACACTATTGACACGCCATAATTTACGGCAATCACACCACTTAGTCCCGCTGCAAATGAACCTATGCCAAAACTAATAAAGAATCCCAATCCATAGATAAATCCTCTATTTTGATTATCAGAGAAGTCAGAAACAAGAGTATTACCAATTGGTTGATTGCTAAAATAAATTATTCCAAGCATTATGCTGGAAATAATTAAGGTAATGTTTGAAGTTATTCCGACAAGGAAGAATACTGGGATATTTAACAGAATAATTATCATAAAAGATATTCTTTTGTCGAATTTATCGCCGATTTTTCCTCCTAATAACGCACCAATCATTCCCGCAAGAAATACTATCGTTGGAAAAAGCCCTGCTTTCATATTTTGAGAAATTTCTGGTAAAAACCCATAGGTGTTTTCAGATAAGTGAATTGGCATAAATGTCGTAAAGCCATAATAAGCCATTCCTAAAAATGAATTGGTAATAAAGTAATAAATGAGTGCAGTTTTATTGGTTTTCCTATTTGAGCTCTCTGACTGTCTATTGATAAATTGGCTTTTATTAGGGATATTAATAAAAGTTATCAATGCTAAGATTCCGTTTAAAATTCCTAATGTAAAATATGAAGCACGCCAAGAAATCAACCCTGCCAATGATACAGCAAGCAATGGGCCAAAAGCCGAGCCTAAAGAGCCAAACATACCATGCACAGCCATGCCTTTTGATACTTTATTTATACTTTGCGAAATAAGTGTTAGTCCGGTAGGATGATAAATACTACAAAAAAGTCCAATAAAACTTAATCCTACAACCATCGTGATAAAGTTTGGTGAAAGCGCTACTACCAAAGCCGATATCGATGATCCCAATTGATATATTATCATTAGTTTTTTTCCGCCTAAGTACCTATCCAGCCAGCCTGCAGGTATCGCACCAAGTCCAAATAATAATGCGCTAATTGAAACAACAAATCCTAATGTATCAAGTCCCACGTTATATTCTTTTTGAATAATAGGAATTAAACTTGGAAACGTTAGCATTAATGCGTGGACCAATGAATGACTGGAGCCTGTAATTCCAATAATTATTTTTTCAAATTTTGTCATAAATAAAAAACCCTCACTACCTTATGATAATGAGGGTCAATAGTAGCACTGTGAAAAAAATTACTTCTTTTCGGCAATTCTGATCGCTTTGGCGCCTGTTAACTTTCTCATATAGTTTAATTTTGCACGACGAACCTTACCTTTTCTCTTCACAGTTATTTTACTTATCATAGGAGAGTGTACAGGAAAGATTCTTTCAACTCCAATACCGCCTGATATTTTTCTTACAGTAAACGTTGCCGAAATATCGCTACCTTTCCTACCAATCACTAAACCTTCAAATTTTTGCACTCGTTCTTTTCCTCCTTCTATCACCCTTACATCTATAGCAACCGTGTCACCTGCTGAAAATTCAGGCAGGTCTTTCTTTAATTGATTCTCAACGATCGGTTTAATCTTGTTCATCTTTTTACTCCGATTTATTATTTATATATTTTTTCCAAATATCAGGACGTTTTGATTTGGTGATCTCAACCTGTTGTTCTTTTTTCCAATCCGTGATTTTACTATGATGTCCTGATAAAAGGATATCCGGAACTTGCATTCCTTTAATCTCTCTTGGTTGTGTATAATAAGGCACATCTAATAGCTCTGATGAAAACGTATCTGAGTTAGAAGAATTAATATCATTCAGCACACCAGGCAATAGCCTTACGATGCTATCAACAATCATTAATGCTGGTATCTCACCACAGGATAAAACAAAATCACCCATTGAATATTCATGCGTTACATATTTATCAATAACGCGTTGGTCTACACCTTTATAGTGGCCGCAAATAATTACAATCTTTTCAACGCTTTTATTCTCTTCAGCGGAATCTTGACACCAAGGAATACCTTGCGGAGATGGATACAAAACTCGCATACCATCCTCACCGCAAAATTTATCAATTACAAAATCAATTGCTTTGAATAATGGTTCCGCCATCATCACCATTCCAGGACCTCCACCATAAGGAGCATCATCAATCTGTCGATAAGTCCCCTCAGTGAAATCTCTTGGATTTACAATATGAATATCTAAAATTCCTTTATCAACAGCTTTTCTTATCATTGAGTTTTGGATTACAGATTCTACCATATCTGGAACAGGCGTAATTATTGCAATTTTTTGCTTCAATCTAATAACCCTTCTACGGGTGAAATAGTTACGAGCCCTTCCATCACATCCACAGAGTAAATAAACTCTGGTACAACAGGAATTAGGACTTCTTTATTATTGTTAGATATAACATATGCATCGTGAGCAGGCAAACTCATCATATCTACTAATTTACCTATTGTCTCACCCGATACGGTGACAACCGATGCTCCTATTAAATCTGGTGATATAAGGTTAATAGGATCCTTCTCATTGATAGAGGCAAAAAGAAGCTGACCAATCATGCTTTCGGCATCATCTCTCGAATCAAGACCTTCAAAATGAAACCGAGGTTTTTTTCCGGTACCAGATACATTAGTTAGTTTGACATCTTTTGCAAAATTCTCATCAAACCCAATGAACAGGTCTCGATCTACATATTCATCAAATTGTCGAATTAATGGGCGAACACCAACGTCGCCTTTTAACCCTGTAGCTCTAGTAATTTTTGCAATAGCAAAAAGTTTAGTCTTCATTTAAGTCGATAACTTCTAAACGAGCTCTTTTACCACCTTCTTTTGCATTAATAGCAAATAATATGGTGCGGAGAGCAGAAACATTTCTACCTTTTTTACCAATTACTTTTCCATAATCACCATCGCCAACTGTTAATTCGTAAATTATAGTTTGATCTGATTCTACAGCTTCTACATTTACCTCATCGGGTTTATCTACCAACTTCTTTACAACTGTTTCTATAAGTGACTGCATAATTAATCTCCCTTCAATCTTAGATTATTATTTAGAATTATCTTCTTCAGAATTTTTTTCTTCTTCCGCTGGAGCTTCTTCTTTTGGAGCTTCCTCTTCAGCTGGAGCTTCTTCTTCAGCAGGTTTTTCTTCTTCAGCAGGTTTTTCTTCCTCTTTTGGAGCTTCC
>JAYZHP010000071.1:0-28926 GCA_036166415.1 Fidelibacterota bacterium
ACTGCTTTTGTAATGCCGCCAAATTTACTTATCTTAATATTAACGGCATCCATTGCTTTATCATGATACCCTCTTACTAGTACACCAATATTTTTTACACTTTCATCCAAAATAAAGGGGTGAGTGGTTTTTTGTCTAACCGAAAGGCATTCTTCATAGCTTTGACAAGGCTGTTCTATATAAACATCAATATCATTAACGGCTCTAATAACGCATAGCGCTTCATGGGCAAGCCATCCTGTATTTGCATCAGCAATTAATTTATCACCATCCTCAAGTTCGTTAGCTACGGATCGTATTCTTTCAATATCTTCATTAGGGTTTCCACCAACTTTCAATTGAAAGCGCCTATAGCCTTCATCTCGATATTTTTTAACATTACTTGCCATTGCGTCAGGCTCATTTTGTGAGATAGCTCTATAAAGAACAAAATCTTCTTCGTATGTCCCTCCCAGTAGTTTGCTAATAGGCATATTGGCAGCCTTGCCCTTAATATCCCAGCAGGCAATATCAATTGGCGATTTTACATAGGGATGGCCTTTCAAGCATTGATCCATTACCATATTTATGTAAGAATGATCCGTTGCATCTAAGCCAATAAGATGGGGCCCAAGCTCCTTTATTCCTGCACGAACACCTTCAGCATATGATGGTAAGTAAAATGGCCCCAAGGGACAACATTCACCATAACCTATCAATCCATCATCAGTCTCTATTGCAACAACGGTCGAATCAAATATATTTACAGTCTTTCCCCCAGACCAATTGTATGAACCCTCATGAAGTGGAAGATCAACTTGATAAGCAGTTATTCGTTTAATTTTTTTCATCAATGGTTCTTTTTATTCAATTTATTAGTTAAAATATATAATAGAATATAACAAATGAGGTAACTATGAGATATAAGAGTATAATTTTAAATTTATTTTTGATTTCAGGTCTAATTTTTGCTCAGGGTAAAAAAATATATATTTCAGCTGACCTTGAAGGGGTTGTTGGAGCTGTAACAGGGGAGCAGTTGGGACCTGGCGGCTTTGAATACAATCGTTTTCGTGAATTTATGACAGGTGAAGTCAATGCTGCTATTCAGGCAGCAAGGGCTGCAGGGGCGACCGAAATACTCGTAGCTGATTCTCATGGTAATGGCCAAAATCTATTAATTGAAAAATTACCTAAAGATATTAAGGTAATACGATCATGGCCGAGACCATTAGGAATGATGGAAGGCATTGATAAGAGTTTTGATGGGGTAATTTTTACAGGTTACCATTCAAGCACAGATAACCCAAAGGGGGTTAGAGCGCATACATTTTCAAGCGCACGCCTTACCTCAGTTAAGGTGAATGGAAAGGTGATGTCGGAAGGATCTTGGAATGCAGCAATAGCTGGTGAATTTGGTGTGCCGGTGATTGTAGTTGCTGGTGATGATGCGGCTGTGGATGAGGTAACCTCATTGATTGGAAATGCGGAGGGAGCAGTGGTAAAAGAAAGCATAAGTTTTCATTCCGCAAAATCGCTTCACCCTGAAGCTGCTTATGATCTGATTGCAGAGAAAACATCCATTGCTGTAAAAAATATAAAGAAGTATAAACCCTATAAGATCAGAGGGCCGATTACCGTTTCAGTCAGCTTTAAACATTATCAACCATCTCAGATCCTATCTTATGTAAAAATGTTTAAGAGAACAGATTCTCATACAATTGAATTCAAGGCAAAAGATATGATTGAAGCATCATACATTATGAGAATGATTACTTCCTATAAGGGCGGCAGTACTTCGCCTTAGGGATTATTTTGAAAATAAATGCTCGCTCATGAATTCTTGAGCAAATTGGAATGCAGCCTGCCTTGATTCTGGGTTTCCACCCATAGTTGAACCTCTTTCTGCGCATATTCCCAAGCCAATTTTTTGTCTTAAGGGAGTTGTCATCGGAATATTAAGAAAATCCATCAATACAGCTCCATCATCGCGTATTTGGAATCTGCAATCCACAGTGCTATAGGCCTTTTCATTTACGACAATAGGACTTTCCCTATCAAAAGAATGATGTGAGTTTGGAAAAACCGTAAGGCCAATATTTGATCCTGCAGCACGGGCTTGCTGGGCGAGCTCTTTGCACGCATCTGCGGGGACCCAATTATCTAACTCGCCGATTAGGATATGCATCGGAGAATCAGAGAAAATTGGATTTTTTGGCTGAGCAATACAAGGCGGGTAAATTGATAAATGCGCCGCAAATTTATTTTGAGGATTTATTTTTTCTACCAAAGGGAGCCATCCAGAGAACAAAGCTACACCTCCCCCAAGGCTCCAGCCGATAATCGCAATATGGTCTTTACTGATTTTAGGATGCACAGATAGCTTATCAAGTGCTTTATAGGCGTCTAATATCATCATTGAGGTTGTGACCTCCACTTGTGAGCCAACCGTAGATTTAACTCCGCGACTAGAAAAACTTTGCAACTCAAGCGTTGCGATACCTATTGATCTAAACATCTTTAAGTATTCTAGATGATGTGAGCCCCAGTCTAAACTACCTGCAACTCCAATCACCAGCGGGAAAGGGCCATCGCCATTGGGCAATTTTAATACTGCCTTAACTTCCTGCGGCTCTTGTTTGCTTAGATTTGTAATCACATCTTTGAAGCCAAAAGGATTTGCGCTTGAAAGAGAAATCAATTCTTGGCCAAATACATGTGTTACTAATAAATTGATTGTGAATAGATATATTAATTTCAAAAGTAACTATTTGTTATTAGGTATATAAAATAATACCATTTAACATATTTGTTTAATGAATAGTTTATTTTCATTACTTTATTTTTTTAAATAGGAGGAAAAATGATAAGGTGGGCTCTTACTTCGACAGTATTTTCAGTGCTATTATATGCTAGCAATAGCGATACCACACTTTCTTTTGATGCTTCAGAAGGAACATTAATTAGCGTAGACGTTTCTCCCAATGGGAGGACTATCGCATTTGATTTATTGGGACATATCTACCTGATGCCAATTAATGGGGGCAAGGCGGAGGCAATAACCAAAGGCACTTCATGGAATATGTTTCCAAGATTTAGCCCTGATGGCGAACAGATTCTTTTTACCTCTGATAGAAGTGGTAGCGATGATATATGGGTTCAGGATATAAAAAGCGGTAATATGAAAAATATTAGTAAAATGAATAGGCCTGTCCATCAAGGGACATGGTCAGTAGATGGCAAACATATCTTTGGCACTGCACTTAATATGAAAGTTCGCCACCCAGTATATATGTTCAATATGTACGGGAAAAAACATGAGCTTATTCCTCCAGGCTCAAGAGCACCAGTGACACATTTTCAAATGCATCCAAACAATGATCTTGTATATTTTGCTCATGGAGATGGAAGCCTATATCGCAGTGGCGACAGAATCAAAACCTATAATATGAAAAATGGGGATATTGAAATATATATTGATAGACCCGGAGGCGCAGCCAACCCTACTTTATCTAAAGATGGTAAATTTTTGGCCTATATCCATCGGGATGACAGACAAACAGTATTGGTTGTTAGAAATATCCAAACCAATGAAGAAAAGATTATAAATAGAGAGCTCGATTATGATCGCATGGATAGCGGCAGTTTTTATGGTTCTTATACCAATATGAGTTGGCACCCTAATGGTAAAGAGATTTTTGTATCATTTAACGGTGGGATTCATTCCGTCAATGTGACTACATCAAAATCTAAAAAAATTAAATTTACAGCAAAAGTTAAGCGCGAGATCAAACAAACCGTGCGATTTAAGCTAGATGCGCCCAAAGAAAAAACAACAACACGATCGCATCGCTGGTCGCAACCAACACCAGCAGGTATATTATATGAAGCATTAGGTGATTTATATCTTAAAAATGGATCTAAAGTAAAAAATATGACCAGATCAAAAGATCATGAAACCAATCCCTATTATGATCCAAAATCACGAAAAGTTTATTATGCATCTTGGAATGATGAAGAAATGGGTTCCGTTTACCAAATGGATTTGAGCGGAAGTAAGAAGAAAAAAATTACCAACACTCCAACGCAATACGGTTCAATTGCTGTATCAAAAGATGGTGCATTGGCATATGTTCGAGGTGCAGGTTCACTCATTAATGGGAAGCACTTAGAGAGCCAAAGAGATTTTGAATTAGTTCTAAACCAAGATGGTAGCGAAACAGAATTAGCAACGATCACTTGGAGTGGAAACCGATATGCTAAACGGCCTCCAAGCGTACACTTTGGTAATGATAACCGCATTTATTATTCAGATTATGTAAATGATGTTTTAACTATTAAATCTATATCTTGGGATGGATTGGATGAAAAAGAAGTGTATAGATTTCCTCATGCAACCAGAGCAATTTTATCACCTGATATGCAGTGGATTGCATTTCGTGAGTACCACCGTAGCTTTGTAACGCCATTCGAGTATTTTGGAAAAACTTCTAGCGTTAGCGCGGAAGACAATCTTGGATATACGCAGCGGGTAGATAAAATGCATGATGGGGATTTCATGTCATGGTCAGCTGATAGTAAGGCTTTATTATGGACACGAGGAAAATATCATTATGAAAAGTCATTAACTGCTATTTTAGATCAAAAGCCAAAACTTTCTAAAACTGACCTATCTATATCATATGACATAGATACTCCAGGCAGTGTGATTGTATTTAAAAATGTTCGCGTACTTACTATGAATGAAGAAAAAGATATCTTAGAAGGCGTAACAGTTTTGATTAGAAATAATAAGATAATATCAGTTGGCGATGATGTAAGAATTCCAAAATCTGCCAAAGTATATGATATGGAAGGTAGAACGATCATGCCAGGCATGTTTGATGCGCATGGCCATTATGGAAGTCCTATTTCTGCACTTAATGTGATTGAGCAAAACCTTTATGGTCTTCAGGCAAATCTCGCTTATGGAGTTACCACCATGTATGATGTGTATGGAACAACGCAAAAAGATTTTTGGGTATCAGATATGATACAACGGGGCGATATCGCAGGTCCGCGAATTTATTCAGTTGGTGACCCTATTTTTGTTACTAAGTACAGAACAAAGATGTATCGACCCATTAAAAGCCTTAAAGATGCATTAGAGCATGTCCAATTCAATAAAGATCATGGCGCAACTGCTGTAAAAGATTATTCAAACCATAATCGCATTGAAAGACAGTATTTAGTGGAAGCATCTAGGCAGCTAGGAATTAATATTATTAGCGAGTCATTTTCAAACCCTCAGATGAACTTGACTCAGCTCGTTGATGGATTTACAGGCCTTGAGCATACCATGGGTCTTGAGCCAATCTATGAAGATGTTATTCAATTATTGAACAGCACAGCTTTAGGGATTACCCCCACTTTGGTTGTTGTATATAATGGACCTTCAGGAGAAACATATTTCCACCAAACAGAGCGACTCTGGGAAGATAGTAAGCTATTAAATTTCTTTAGAAAAGATGAATTAATTAGATTACGTAGACCAGCCCACTATTGGCCTGATGATCATTATACCGCTCAAATGGGCGTGACATTAAAAAAATTATATGATCGGGGCGTGACAATGCATATGGGTGCGCACGGTCAAATGATGGGCCTTGGTGCACATTGGGAAATGGAATTGTTTACCCATGGTAGTTTTTCAAACTATGATGCGATTGAAATTGCCACTATTAACGGATTTAAACATCATGGATTAGATCATATTCTTGGATCTATTGAGCCTGGGAAACTTGCAGATATGGTAATTATGAAAAATAATCCCCTTGAGGATATAAAGAATACAAGGTCAATCGAATATGTAGTAAAAAATGGAGTAATCTATAGTGGAAAAGATGCAGCTAGAGTATTCCCCGATCCAAAACCTGCAGAAAAACTTTATTTTAAAGAGTAAAACAGTAAATGAGCTATAATCAAACGGCGCTGCTTCTTGCCATAATACTTTTACTTTGGCAAGTTGCAATGTGGAAAAAGATAAAACTTAGCAAGTGGCAAGACTATACTATATCGGCGATTATGCTTTTGTTAATGGTATGGCTTGTGAATTTAGCCTTCCTGTCATGATATTGGATTTTCTTTAGAGGCGCAATGCGCTTATTTTTTTTATTACTACTATCAACTTCTATTAATGCTCAAGAAGTATCTTCCTTGGAAAAATGGGAAAAAATTCTCCAAACACCGGAATTACTAAACTATTTCAATGGCGTATTTGAAAATTTAGGAATTAAGATTAAAGAAACCGGGGAGAGTTTCACAATCCAGCATCAAGGCGATCGTTTTTATTTTGAAAATGGCATCATTGAAGAGAACGTAGATTTTATTGTTCCATTAGAGCTTCAAAATATTGAAAATATGGTGAAGCATGCAAAGGATGGGCAGATTAGCGCTGATGAGTCTTGGCGAATATTAAATGTATTATTTACCCCTATGACTAGGGTTACCCTTCAAACACCGGTATTGGCTGTCAACTGGAGAAGGAAATTAGCAGGTGTTGAGGATTTAACTCATGTCTATCTTTTAAACCCTTCTGGTGAAGAGGCATCTATACATACACTGGTCTATGTTAAAGGGCAGTGGCTTGTATTGAAAGGTCTGCATGGGGATGCGAGAAGAATATATAGGATGACCCCTGAGCAATCGTTAGAATATCAGAGAAATGTTTTTTCTGCAATGAAAAAAAACTCACTATGGAACTGGTGGAAATTTTCACGATGGTATAAAAAATGGAGAAAAACTTGCTCAGTTGATACTGGGATCTAAGCCACCAATCCTGAACGTTGCGCGGTTCATTTTTTTCAAATAATTATAACCTTATATGAACATTTTATTAGTAGAGCCATATTTTTCAGGATCACACAAATCTTGGGCCAAAGGATTCCAGTCTTTTAGCGCTCACAATGTTGAGATAATTTCTTTGCCTGGGAAATTCTGGAAATGGAGGATGCATGGCGGTGCTATTTCTTTGGCAAAACAGTTTATGAAAATGGATTTTTCACCTGATTTAATTCTTGCAACGGATATGCTAGATTTGACAACATTTTTAAGCCTCACTAAAAGTCGAACAGCTCAGATTCCTAACGCTATATATTTTCATGAAAATCAACTTTCATATCCTTGGTCAGCCTCAGATAAAAACGTTACGGAAAAACGCAATCATTATGGTTTTATTAATCTTTCATCTGCCCTAGCAGCTGATCATGTATTATTTAATTCTAACTACCATCTAAAGTCTTTTCATAATGACAGTTTGCAGTTGCTAAAAAATTTCCCTGATCATAATGAATTAGATGTAATTGAACAAATTAAAGAAAAGAGTCGCGTATTATATCTCGGTATGGATTTATCTAAATTTGATCACTATCAAACTAAAGAAAAAGGAAATCCATTGGTGCTATGGAATCATCGCTGGGAGTACGATAAGAACCCAGAACCTTTTTTTCAATGTTTATACCAATTACAGGAAAACGATATCAAATTCGATGTTGCTGTGCTTGGGGAAAGTTTTCATACAGTACCCAATATATTTGATGAAGCAAAAGACAGATTAAAAAAACATATAGTACACTTTGGCTATTGTGAAAACTTTTCAGAATATGCAAAATGGCTATGGAAGGCTGACATTCTGCCTGTTACCAGTAATCAAGATTTCTTTGGCGGTAGTATTGTAGAAGCCATCTATTGTGGCGTATATCCTATATTGCCCAGAAGATTGACTTATCCGGAGTTGCTACCGAAACAAAATTACAATAACCATATTTATGATAATGATACTGAATTATATGACAAAGTAAAGTACAGCATCATAAATATAGGAGAAACGCGGAAAATTGAAATTAGCGCATCGTTCAAGCAATATGACTGGAAAATAATTTGTCCAGAATATGACGAATTACTTACTTTATTAATTAAGTAAGTAATCTCACCAAACTACAGTATACTCCTCGCTCGATATCTAATAATTATTAATACTTGCTCTAAATATGAATACTGAAATTTCTGGAAACAAAAAATCCTTTTTCAATTTTTCTTTAAAAAAAGAAATAATAAAAGCAATCAATGAACTAGGCTTTAACCACCCTACGCCTATTCAAGAAAAAGTTATTCCGCATATAATGTCTTCTAATCGGGATTTGATTGCTTCGGCACAGACCGGCACAGGAAAGACAGCTGCCTTCGGTTTGCCTTTATTAGATACGATTAATACAGAAAATCCCAATGTTCAAGCACTCATTTTATGTCCAACCCGAGAGCTATGTATTCAAATTACAAATGACTTAAGAAGCTACTCCAAATATTTGAAAACGATAAATATCTTAGCTGTATATGGGGGAGTTAAAATTGAAAAACAGTTTAAGTCGTTGAAAAAAGAGCCTCAAATTATTGTTGGAACACCAGGCAGAACTAAAGATCTAATTAAAAGGAAAAAACTATTTATCGGGAAAACAAAACGTTTAGTTCTAGACGAAGCAGATGAAATGCTAACAATGGGTTTTAAAGATGATTTAGAGTATATATTAAAAGCCAGCTCAAGCGAAAGACAAACGTTACTTTTTTCAGCAACCATGACCACAAAAGTTATTGGGGTTACGAAAAAATACATGAACAACTCATTAGAGATATCTGTTGCACGCGTAAATAAAGCAGCAGAAAATGTTCAACATGTATATTACATGGTCCAAGCAAAGCATAGATACGAAGTAGTAAAGCGAATTGCTGATATGAACCCAGATATATATGGAATTGTTTTTTGTCGTACCCGAAGAGAAACCAAAGATGTAGCTAACAAATTGATCAATGATCATTATAACGCTGACACAATACACGGTGATTTATCTCAATCTGAACGAGATGAAGTTATGAGGCGTTTTAGAAAAGGACAATTGCAGATTTTAATAGCAACAGATGTAGCTGCCCGAGGATTGGATGTTGAAGATTTAACTCATGTAATTAATTATAATTTACCTGATGACGATGAGATATATGTTCATAGAAGTGGCAGTACCGGAAGAGCAGGAAAGAAAGGAATATCAATTGCAATTATCCATGGACGCGAACACAGAAAATTAAAAGATATTGAAAAAACGTCTGGCATATCCTTTAATAAGCAGAAAGTACCAAACGGATTGGATATTTGTAAAAAGCGCTTATATGCACTCATTGATAAAATTGAAAAAGTTGATGTTAACGAAGAGCAAATTGAACAATTTTTACCATATATCTATGATAAGCTTAACTGGCTTGATAGAGAAAAGCTTATAAAACATTTTGTATCAACTGAGTTCAATAGGTATTTATCCTATTATAAAAACTCGAAAGATATTAATGAAGAAAGCCATGGATCAGTAAAGACCCATATGAGAAAAAGAAATCGAAGAAAATTCTATAATTCAAAAAAGAACAATAGAAAGAACAGGCGAAGCAATAAAAAAAGAACTAGGTAAATAAGCGTTTTAAATTGCTCTATTTTTCTTCAATGAGATAAGTGCCCCTTGTTACTTTAAACCCTTTTTTAGACCATGTTGCAATTTCAGGGTTATCACCTTTCTTTTCTCTGATTGACGCACAGCCGACCTCCCCATTTTTACCTAGCGCTACTATTTTATCATTAAAATCAACTTTTGATGTACCGCCATTAATATCAACAATCCTTTTGCAAACTTCTTCACAAGCCTCTTGTGGGCTTCTACCATTTCGCATAAGCTCTACACCAAGAAATGAACCGCAAGAACGGATCATTTCCTCACCTCGACCAGTTGCCCCAACTGCGCCGACTTCATTATCCAGGTAAAGTCCAGCTCCAATAATTGGTGAATCGCCAACTCTCCCTGGTATTTTCCAGGCAAGCCCGCTAGTAGTAGTGATACCTGCAATGTCTCCATTGCTATCCATACCAAGAACATTTATTGTTCCTGTTGTTCTTTTGCTGGAGTAATCGCCGTCTTTTGGAGGAAAGTAATCATCTTTATCAGAAAGATTTTCTCTCCATTTTACCCAAATCTTTCTTGTTTTTTCAGTAAGCAAATTTTCTATTTTAAAACCATGCATTATTGCAAAATCTTGAGCACCTTTACCCACAAGGTGTATATGATCTGTTCTTTCCATCACAAGGCGAGCAACAGAGCTAGGAGTCTTTACACCTTCAATGCATGCAACTGAACCACAGTTATGATCAGGCCCATTCATGATTGAAGCATCCAATTGAACCACTCCATTCATATTAGGTAAACCACCATATCCAACAGAGGTATCATCGGGGTCTAGCTCAGTTACATTAGCTGAAAGTTCAATTGCATCAAGAAGTGAACCATTTTTCCTTAATACATCCCAACCTGGTCTTAATACTTTTTTACCCCATTTTTCACCACGACTACAAAGAAGAACAGGATTATTTTTTGTAGACCTCACCGTTTTAGCCAGCAAATTAGATTGCAACGCTGGCAGAGATATGCCCAAAGCTGAAATAGATTTAATAAATTTTCTTCGATCGATCATATGGTTTTACTCCTTTAAGAATGTAGACTATAATTTTAAGATGATATTTTTCTAATTCAAATGATAATGATTATGACCAGTAATTAGATTACCCTAATTTAGCTATTCGATTTAGTATATTTATGAAACATTCCAAGGCCGTTACCCTCAATGAAGTATTTCGTCTATGGCTACCTTTAGCCGGTAGCTGGTTATTAATGGGGATTGAATCCCCTATGCTTGCTGCCTTTGTAGCTAGAATGACAGCTCCTGAAATAACTTTAGCGACATGGGGATCATTGGTATACCCAATTTCGCTCGTTGTTGAAGGTCCAATTATCATGTTACTTACCGCAAGTACTGCATTAGCCAATGATTTGCCATCCTATAAAAAGCTCTTTAAGTATATGATGACTATGTCATTAGTATTATCTCTTATTCATATTCTCATCGCATTTACACCATTATTCTTTTTTGTTGCAGAACAATTAATGAATGTACCAAAATCCCTTCTAGGCCCTGGGAAGATAGGATTGCAAATTATGACACCTTGGACTTTGATGATTGCATGGAGGAGATTAAACCAAGGGGTTATGATTAAACACGGAAAATCAAAAATGGTTGCCGTAGGCACTTTGATTCGACTCATGACCTTAACACTAATCTTATCATATGGAAGGTGGTTCACCGACTTATCAGGTATAGTTGTTGGTTCTTTAGCAGTAGCTTTGGCGGTAACTGCAGAAGCTTTATATGCTCAGTTTGCTGTGCAAAGAATATTGAACACTAAACTTTCCAAAAAAAATAAATCCGCTGAAATTACTCTTTCTGGATTTAGCAAATTTTATTTGCCATTAGCAATTACACCATTAGCTTCGCTACTTATTCACCCTGCCGGTTCAGCAGGAATGAGTCGAATGCCAGAAGCATTACCTTCACTTGCAGCATGGCCTGTTGTTTATGGATTGGTTTTTATTACAAGATCACTTGGTTTTGCATTTAATGAGGTTGTAGTTGCGCTTTTAGATCGACCAAATGGTAAGTTAGAGCTATACAGATTTACTCGAATTTTGGCTTTTTCAACAATAGCCTTTTTGGTTTTATTAGCAGTAACTCCATTAGGTAGATTTTGGTTTCAGTATGTATCAGGTCTATCTCAAGAACTAACACGTCTTTCATCAACCACTCTACTTTTTGCAATATTAATGCCAGGGTATCAAGTGTATCAAGCCTGGTATGGGGGATTGTTAGTTAATAATAATCAAACAAATGGCATTAGTAAAGCGGTCATGATATATGCCGGAGCGGCTATTATAGGGTTGTGGATAGGAACGCATATTGTTATTTTCCCAGGAATCTATTGGGCGGTAAATGTTTTTGTTTTTGCAGGGCTTTGCCAGACATTTTATTTGCGCTATTGCTATAAAAAACTAGGAGTCAATAATGGAAAAATTTGAACTCAATGATAACGTAACAATAAAAACTCCTCAAATTAATGAGTCAGCTTTTATTGCAGATGGAGCTAGGGTTATTGGTGACGTAATTATGAAATCTGAAAGCTCAGTTTGGTACAATACGGTAGTTAGGGCTGATATTAATCAAATTATCGTAGGTAAGCGTTCAAATATTCAAGATAATAGTGTTTTGCATTTAGAAAATGACCAAGGTGTTATCATTGGAAATGATGTTACGATTGGTCACAATGCAATTATTCATGGGTGCACTATAGGCGATGGAGCTTTAATTGGCATGGGTTCTATAATTATGAATGGAGCAATAATAGGCAAAGGGGCGGTAGTGGGTGCAGGTGCAATCGTAACAGAAAATATGCATGTTCCTGACCTAGGACTTGTAGTTGGGCTACCTGGAAAAGTTATTAAAACATTGCCTGAGGATACATATGATAAGAATGTAAAATGGGCAAAAAAATATGTTCAGCTTGCCACGATTCATAAATCGCAAAATGATTAGATTATTTTCTTATTTCACACTACTCTTATTTTTAGCAACTTGCGAAAATAAAAGCCTTAAGCCAGATAACAATTTTGATCAGGACTGTTTTGACAGCAGCTTAGTTAATCCTCTCACGGTATGTCCCACAGATTATGATCCAGTTTGCGGATGCAACTTACAAACATACAATAATGCATGTAGTGCACTGAAGTCTGGTATTACAAGATGGGTCCCTGGCGATTGTGGATCCTCAGCCTCATAATTCATAATTTTAAAAAATATATAATTTGTTGAGTGTTTGTGTAAAATAAATTAGTTTCTCCCTCAATTTTCGAGGTATAGATTGAAATTAATTTTGGCAACTCATAATAAGGGAAAAACCGTAGAGATGCAGTATGCATTATCTCATTTACCTATTGAGATAGTTACTCTTAATGAGTTCCCTAATATTGGAGATATTCCAGAAACCGGTACAACATTATTAGAAAATGCTTTTATTAAAGCAGAAACGGTCTTTGAGGAAACTGGAATTCCTGCACTAGCTGATGATACTGGGCTTGAAATTGATGCATTAAATGGAGAGCCCGGAGTGTATTCTGCACGTTATGCTGGAGAAAATGCAACATTTGAAGAAAACTGCAGCAAGGTAATTGCTAAATTAAAAGGTGTTGATACCAATAAAAGAAACGCAAAATTTCGTACGGTAATAGCTTACGTGACTAAAGATGAAAAGATTCACTGTGAAGGATCAGTAGATGGACGCATTCTTGATAAAAAAATTGGCGCAAATGGGTTTGGTTATGATCCTATTTTTTACTATCCCGGATTAAAAAAAACCTTTGCAGAGCTAAAAAAAGGCGAAAAGAATAGTATTTCACATCGTGGTAAAGCTTTACGTAACTTCTCCAAATTACTCGAAAAACAAATAAATCATAAAAGTATTGAAATATAAGGAGCTGACTATAGTCTTAACGTTAACGGATTGAATTCGCACTAAGCGAGAAAAACTTGCCAAAAGGCATTGTTAACAATTAATTATAGGAGGTGGATCTTTTGATTAGAAAGGTCCTAAATAGCAGCATATTCTTATGGATGACCATCGCTTTTATGATCAATGGTCAACAGGAGAGGTCTGTCTTTGATTTACCAGAACATTGGTATTCAACCTCTAGATATGTGATCCGCCCATTCAAGCAGCAAGTATTTATACTAAGCGCCCCGCAAGATTCCACGCAATATCAAAACCGGAATCTAATTAAATTGCCATTTATTGTTATTTATAACACTAAAATATCAAGAGACTGGTCTACAATAGAAATTACAGGCAAAGTCCAAGGTCGGTCATATTCGACTCCATTTATAGCGCCTTTAGAGTGGTATGTAAATAAAAAAATACAAGTGAATAGAAAAACAGCATTAATAAAAGCCATTAATGACACATCTAAGGCTATAGCTTCTCAGTCGCAATTTTTATTAGATAATAGAGGTCGCGGTATAGAGGTTATTGGTATGAATGTTGGTCAATTAGGTAGAGTGTCATTATCTGCTAGAGGAAATGTAACGGTAAAAGGCAACCTTGTTTTTCAAGACCAAGAGCTCATACGATCAAAAGTAAGCGAAACTAGAAACACGCATTTAAAATTTGATCAAATGCAACGAATTAGCGTTGAAGGGAAAGTGGGTGAAAGAATTTCCGTTAATGTTGATCATGACTCCGAGAGAGATTTCAATTGGGAAAATAATATTCGCATTAACTATAAAGGAAAAGAAGATGATATCATACAATCCGTTGATGCAGGAAATGTTTCCTTAGCGCTTCCTGGGTCACAATCCCTTATGGGTTCTGCCAGTCATCAGGGCCTATTTGGAGTAAAAACAACGTCAAAATTCGGCCCGATGGATGTTACAGCTATAGCGTCAGTTGTCAATACAGAAAAAAAATCAGAACAATATAAAGGAACAAGCGAATCCCAAACCCAACAGATCAAAGATTACAGCTATATAAAAAACCAGTACTTCTTTATTCATGAATGGTTTCGGAATGGTACCACCACATCTCTAAGTGGAGCGCCAGTTCAAATTCCCCCATTTTATCCTCTTAAAGAAGGCTTGCATCAAATCGGTAATATAGTCATTCGCAATTTTGAGCTATACCAGCTAGATCAATCAACTAATTCAGAAACAAACCCAGGAACTGCCTTTGCAGATCTTGAAAACCCAGAAGAAAGCAATGATCAGACGGGAAATTTTAAACGATTAGAGCAAGGTCAAGATTATACTTTAAGTGAAGATTTAGGTTTTATACGTTTGCGACAAAAGGCGACAGATGAGGTGATCGGATGTACTTATGTTATTGCAGATCGCGTAACAGGGGATACGCTTTCCATTATTGGAGAGGGAATCACTTCAACCAATGATGTATTAAAATTAAAAATGTTAAAGCCCAGGAATCTTAACCCCAGTCACCCTGTCTGGCCTTTGATGTTTAAGAATGTTTATTACCTTGGAACAAATAATATCAACAAAGAAGGTTTTGAGCTAAGGATTATCAATGATCGCTTAACTGTTCCAAGTCACCTTGATATCCAAGGTAACCCGTATATTACTCTATTTGGTTTAGACAGTTTAAATGAGAGCGGTATACGAACAGCTGATCAAAAAATTGATTTGACTAATCCCAATATAATTAATCTAATGGATGGAGAATTATTTTTACCAGCATTTCATCCTTTTGCAGCAGATACTGTTCTTGATGGCAACCAAGCCAATGGGCTAAAGGGATCTTTAGGTGAGGGAAAGATGTATTTTTCAACTCAGCGCACACAAATCAGCAATGATAGCAGATTTACAATTGAGGTCGATTATTCCAATCAAAGCTCAACGATTAATCTAGGGTTTATGATTGTAGAGGGAAGTGAGCAGGTTACTAGAGGAGGAGTTCCCTTAAAGAGAGGTATAGATTATCAGGTCGATTACTTTAGCGGAACAATCATTTTATCAGATAGCATTGACCCCAATGCACAGCTTAATGTGACATACGATCGACATCAATATGTTAATTTTGATAAAAAAACTATTTTGGGGATTAGATCCCAAATGGATTTTGGAGAAAATTCATTTATTGGTGGCACCGCACTTTATTATAATCAATCTATAATGAATGAAAAGGTTGAGGTTGGCTATGAACCAATGAGAAATTTTATGTTTGGATTGAATGGAAGATTTAAAAAGGACTTACCAGCTATTACTCGCACATTAGATAAAATGCCAATTATTGAAACGGATAAGCAATCAGGAATTTCATTTGAGGGTGAATTTGCTCAAATATTACCTAACCCTAATCCTATCAATAATAAGGCGACTGGGGATCCAAATGGTGTTGCTTTTATTGATGATTTTGAAGGCTCTAAAAGAACAACATCTATTCCAATACTTCGTCGTTTTTGGAGAGAAGCATCTGCCCCAGTTGATCTTTCAACAGGAGTACCGTTTGATCAATTGAAAAGGGCAAAATTGAGATGGTTTAATCCCTTTGCACAAATTCGAACAAAAGATATCTGGCCAAACTTATCAACATCAATACAGGCACAAAACGAAACAACCGATATTTTAGTATTAAGATATAATAAACGCGATCATCAAGAAAATACTCCAAATGATTCACTATGGAGTGGTATAATTACCCCTTTTCATTCTGGAGACTATGACCAAACCCAAACAAAGTTTTTTGAAATTTGGCTCCAAGGAGAAGGCGCTACCGTTTCAATCGACCTTGGACAAATTAGTGAAGATAGAGATGGAAATGGAAAATTGAATACTGAAGATATTCCTGTGGGCGGTTTAATTGGTGATGGGATTTTGGATGATGAAGAAGATGTAGGCCTAGATGGCTGTACTGATGAGTTTGAAAATGGCTGGGGAGCCTGCCTTGATCCTTTAGGTCCTTCATATAAGGATTATCTTGCTGTAGGCGAGGCAACAATGATTAATGCGAATAATGATGTTGATTCCAATGATCCAAACGATGATGATTGGGAGTATACAGAAGGAAGTAATGATTATACTAAAATTAATGGTACCGAAGAAAATGCGCTCGATGCTGGTAGATATCCTGACACAGAAGATCTTGATAGAACCGGATTTCTTGATCGCACCAATGATTATTTTACAAAATCATTTGCCCTTTCTGATACTACCTATTTAGCTGGAGAAACAAAAAAAGATGGAGTACCTACAGGTTGGAAGTTGTATAGAATACCTTTAATTGATTTTGAAACTACAAACCCATTAAATAATAAATCTTGGGATAATATTCATCATCTACGATTAAGATTAAGCAATACTACAAAGCCAACCACTATTTATGTTGCTAAAATTGAATTAGTTGGAAATGAATGGCAAGAACTAGGGATTGCATCTGATACAAGCGAAGTATATAGTAAGGAAAATGCTGATTCAATCTTTGCCATATCAGTAGTTAATACAGATGATAATGCCAATTACAAGCCTCCAGCTGGTGTTCAGGGTGAATTTGATAGGATTAATCAAATTAGATCAAAAGAACAGTCTTTAGTGATGAAGTTTAATGAATTACCCAGCAATATGAGTGGAGCGGCAATGAAAACCCTTATGTCTTTAAGCGGAGAAAGGGCTCAAAGCTACCTTTCCTACGATAGAATGAAAATGTATATCTATGGATCTAGCCCATGGATAACAAATGAAAAAACAGATGTACAAATGTTTATGCGTTTTGGTTTCGGAGACAACTACTATGAGATTTCTCAACCGGTTTATGATGGGTGGGATGAATCAATAAATCGCAATTCAATCAATATAGATTTAAAATGGCTTACTAGCTTAAAATTGCAAGACTCAACTTCAGTGAAAAAATATCTAGCTACAGATATCTTTAAAGATTCCACAAATATTAAAGAGTATCTATTTACAGATGAGTTAGGGGTTGAAACTGGAAAGTCAATTAAAGTGAAAGGACAACCTTCTTTAAATCGAATCCAATTTTTTGTTGTGGGGGTTAAAAATTTATCAAATATGCCAATTTCAGGTGAGGTTTGGTTGGATGAATTAAGGTTAAGTGGAGTAAAGAGAGATAAGGGTGTATCCATGCGATTGCAAAGCAGATTCAATCTTGCTGATTTGATAAACACATCAGTTGCCTATAGGCGCCAAGATGCTGATTTTCATATGCTCCAAAAAAGACTGGGATCAAATCAGTCAAATGAAAGTCTAAATATTAATGCCGGTTTTAACCTTGATAGACTTCTTCCATCCGAGTGGGGCATAAAAATACCCGTATCTACAAGCTTTGCTAATGCAGTTAATAAGCCAAAATTCTTTCCTGGCCAAGATGTATTAGTAGATCAATCTTCTCCACCTGACTCCATTTTGAATATCAATAATTCTATGAGCATGACGGTATCGGCTTCTAAAACTTCAAAATCTGATAACAAGATTATAAAATATACGTTAGATCGTTTAAAAACTAGATTTAGCCTAAATAGGCGATCTGCTTCAAATGAGATACAAAAGGAAATATTAAATGAAACCTATTCAGGTGGGTTGAGCTACGCCCTTCCATTTGGAAGGAATAATTATGTCATGCCCCTTAAATGGATGTCATCAGTTCCATGGATTGGAGAAAAACTTGGGAAAACACATCTATACTATACGCCAACAGCAGTGAATGCTTCGGTAAATTATAACGAACAGCTTTCCCAAAGAACACCTAGAAAAGGTGAAAAATCTCCCGATGATTATAATTTTGGCCTGAGTCAGTCTTACAGTATGGATTACAAGTTGACCGAAATTATTTCAACAAAATATAATCGATCGATTAATAGCAATATGACCGATTCAAGAGGTTATCAAATTAATTCGCTTATGAAAGGTGATGTTGGATTTATTTCTGATATCACTGAAAATTTTAATTCATCTTTTTCTCCCACACTTTTTGATTGGCTAAAACCTTCCTTCAGCTATTCTTCAAACTATCGCTGGAATAAATCTCGTGATAAAAATATTGAAGGTTCAAATATCTCTAGCCAATTAAGGCTGTCTTCTGGTGTCACTTTATCGCCAACTAGATTAGTTGAGCTTTTTTACAAACCTTCTAATTCGAGAGGGAGTGCAGTACGAAAGCCGACGCGAAATACTTCCTCCAGATCTCGCAGACGAACACCAGGAAAGCCTATCTCAGAAGAAGATAGCGGCTTTGATGTTTCATCGCAGCAGAATGATGATAAGTCATCTACAGAGAAAGAAAAGAAGGATAATAAAGTTTTAAAATCAATGTATAATATTACAAAAAAGTTTAGTCCAGTAAATATTTCCTATAATGAGAATTTTAATAAAACTGGCTTAGGTGTTATTGGGGAAGCCCCTTTTACATATAGACTGGGAATGGAAAGAGATCATGGATTGAATCATTCAAGCCAAGTAGGTTCTAATACTGGCAACTTTGACCGAAAAAGAGATTTTTCTATACGTTCGGGATTAAGTTTAACTCGCATGATAAATATCTCATTTAATTATGCACAAAATGTGTCAAGTAATTTAAGGGGATCTGGTTTAGAGCAAAGATCGGTTTCCAGAGATTATCTTTCTTACGGATCGTTTTTAGAAAATGGGTTCCCTTTTGTTGGCTGGTCGGTTAGACTTACCGGATTAGAGAGAAATAAATTTATAAGTAAATATGTAAATTCGCTTAGTTTTGATCATGCTACCACTGGAAAAGAAAGCAGATCATGGCAGTTTGACCAATTTGCCGGACCACCAATCTCCTTTTTTGCAATAGATGATTTTATTTCAAATTATAGAGATAATCAGAGAACTTCTCGAGTGAATATGAACTTTACACCATTGATAGGGGCAACTGTTGCATTAAAGAAAGGTGTTTCGATAAATATGAGACATAATCGAACATTATCAAAAGAAATCACTGCAAATGGCGGACAAAAGATTTTTAATGACCAGTCATACCTTTTATCTGCAAATTATGCACATAAAGGAGGATTTAGTATTCCGGTACCATTTTTTGATAATTATAAGGTAAATAATCAGATTAATTTCACATTTAATTTTGATATGAATAAAAATAGAACATTACAGAAAGCTCAAGAAGCGACAAAATTTGCTGAAACTACTTTTACATCAAGTTGGAAATCAGGCCTTCGCTTAACTTATTCTTTTTCAAAATCAGTAAGCGGTAGTATGGTATGGGAATATCGTGAGAATGATTCTAAGCACACAGGTAAAAAAGTAGATAGGGATTTTGGATTTGATGTTAATTTGGCTATCAGAGGATAATGAAAAAATTTAATTATAGCTCATTTTTGTTAATGATAGCTTTGGCCAGCTGTCAACCAAAGACCCCGCTCTTTAGTGGAGAAAATGCTTTTCAGTATTTAGTTGAGCAATGCAATTTTGGGCCACGCAATCCAGGATCTGAAGGACATAAAAATGCCCTTAATTATTACTTAAAAACGCTCAAAAGCCTTGCAGATACAGTCTTTACCCAGTCATTTGAAGATGAAATGCCGCGAACGGGAATAAAAGTGTCAATGAATAATGTGATAGCTCAATTTAACTCAGCATCTTCAAAACAAATTATGATTTCTGCCCATTGGGATACTAGGCCCTGGGCTGATACTGGTAGTATCATGAGAAAAAATACACCAATCTTAGGTGCAAATGATGGCGCTAGTGGCATTGCTGTGATTTTAGAATTAGCACATATCTTGAAAGATAATCCTCCACCTATTGGTATCAGTTTGGTGTTATTTGATGCAGAGGATTATGGCGTACCTGGAGATTCATGGACGTATTGTAAAGGTTCGCAGTATTTTGCACGTAATCTACCAATACAATATCCTGAATATGCGATCAACATTGATATGATTGCTGATAGACAGCCTCAATTCTATATTGAACGAATTTCATACCAGCAAAATGCATCGCTAGTTTTAGAATTATGGGAATTAGCAGAAAAACTGGGCCTGAACGCATTTAAGAAGCAGGCAAAGGATTCTATTTTTGATGACCATGTCCCACTCTATGAGATTGCAGGAATACCAGCTATTGATATCATTGATTTCGACTATCCAAATGAAACTGTCAATTTTCATCATACGCATAATGATATTGTACAGAATTGCTCCCCTGAAGGATTATATCAAGTAGGAACCTTATTAGTAAATCATATTTATAATAAAAATGACAATTAAGATATATCCATTAAGTTCAATTATTGGCCTGTGTTTGCTATTTATTGGTTGCGAAGAACCGCAATCAAGCAAAGAACCCTTTCCAATTACAGATGTCAATTTTGACTATCTTCAAGGTTCGAATAAGCTATTTGTTTCGGCGATGGTAAATAATACTTATATGAATACTTCACTTGATTCAGTTGAGGTATTATGGAAAGGAGTTGATCAGCAAAATACAAGTGACACTTTAAAATTATTTGATGATGGAACGAAGGGTGATATACTTTCAAATGACAATATTTTTTCTCGAAGGATTCCAAATTCAAACTCAATAATTTCAAATATTATTCCAAGCGGTGCTAAAGATTCAGTATTTTTATCTGTATTAGGAATATATAATAATAGATTTATTGAATCCGATTTAAATCCATTCATTTTAGGGAATATTCATCCAAAGATAGGAGCTGTTGTTTTACCGAAAAGTGTTGATAGGCCATCTTCTAATGCGGACCCCAACATTATGAATACTGTAAAATTTTCTGTTACCGCATCTGCTTCAGATGCAAATGGGTTGGATGATATAAAAAGGGTATTTTTTAGATCCTATCATGTTGGCCTAGACTCAATGATGAATAATGGAAACCCCATTCTTCTGCTCGATGATGGCGGCGGCTCTAATGGTTCGGGTGATTTGCAAAAAGGAGATGGAACATTTTCTCGGACAATCTCTATTTCTGAAACAGCCCTACAAGGAACATATCATTGGATTTTTGAAGCGCAAGACCTTTCGAATGCATATAGCGACACTGTTAAAAGAACGATAGTTGTTAAATGAAGAAATTTGTTACCATATTAGCGATTTCCTCTTTATTGCTTGGGCAAAATATGCTCCCCCAATACTACAAAATGAAATCTATCAATTTTGATAGTAGCGCACACCGTGGTTTAAAAACAAATATCATTGGAGATATTAAACCGCAATCTGATACATTGCTCTGGCTTGGCACTGGAACTGGTTTAGCAGTATTAAGAGATACCTCATCAATCTATACTTTGACTTCAAATAAGGATATTCAAGAAGGCCAAGCATCAGCCTCTACACCAGACGGAGCAGTTTCTGCACTTGCCGTTAATGGTAATTCTTTATTTGCAGCTTTTGCTAAAAGTGGTGAAAATATTACAATCGGAAATGGATTGATTTATTCATCAAATTCCACAGGAAATACTATAAGCTGGACATACTTCAACCAGTTAGTTGATACCGAGGCTGATTCACTTTCCCCATTTGCAAAACGTTTTTTTAGAGGTCTCCCAATAACGGTTAAAGAAGCAAACGTGACATATGATGCCTCTATTAATGGGAACAATATTTATATAACGAGTTGGGCTGGAGGCCTAAGGCGCTATAATACTTCAACCAAAATATGGCAACGAATTCCCCTACCTCAAGACAATGACCAAACTCTAAATACGTGCGATGAATCAAGTTACATCACCACATCTAGCGGCAGCATTCTCAAAGATTTTTATCTAAATCCAAGAGACCCAATCGATGGCGGAAATCATAACCATAAAGCATTTTCAGTAATTAGCTATTCTGACACAGTGTGGGTTGGTACGGCTAATGGAATCAATCGAGGATTAATAGGGGCCAATGGATGCATTAATTGGACTCACTATACTCCAAATGCAGATGGCCTTTCTGGCGGATTTGTTGTTGATTTGGCTATTCAAAGGTATAAAGGTTATAATATCATTTGGGCGGCCACTGTTTTAGCTGAACAAGGTGAAGTAAATGGCGTGAGCTACTCCATTGATGGTGGCGATACTTGGAATTCTACGCTAATTGGTGAAAGAGCATATAATATTACAGCATCAGACTCAATAGTATTAGTTGCTACAAAGTCTGGCCTATGGAAAACGATCATTGATGACCCAGCAGATATAGCCAAGGCATGGGCAAAATATAAACCTGCAAAACAAGCACTTGAAATTGGCTCTACAGGAACATATAAGATTGATGAGGTTTTAAGCGATGAAGTTGTAGCTGTATCATACGATAAGCGTCCTTTTTATTCTTCTGATGTTACAATTTGGATTAGCTCTTGGGATGGCCTAGCTCGTGCAATGAATGCCCAAGGAAGTAACTGGCAAATATATCGAACTAGCTATGATCCAAAAAAAGCATATGCCTATCCTAACCCATTTTCTCCTTATGAACACAATCAGCTTCAAGGAGATGGATATGTTCATATCAATATAAATGTGAAAGTATCATTTGTAGTGAAAATGGATGTTTTCAATTTTGCGATGGAAAAAGTAGCGCATAAAGAGTTTGATCGCAGAAGAACGAGCACAGGCTCCTTTAAATGGAATGGAAAAGATGCAAGCGGTCGAATAGTTGATAACGGGGTTTATTTTATACGTTTGGAATTTGATGAAAAAGTTGAATGGATAAAACTGATTGTGGTGAAATGATGCGAAGAATTATTACTACAACTATATTTGCTATTCTTATTTCATCTTCTGTAGCCCAGAAAAGAGGATCATTTGCGGGTGGATTTCTACGAATGGGAACATCGGCAAGGGCGGTTGCAATGGGTAGCGCATTTACAGCTGAAATTGACAAAGGATTTGCGGCTTATTATAACCCAGCATCGATTGTACATTTAAAAAACTCACAAGCAGGTTTTAGTAATCATTTTTTAATGCTTGATCGCCAACTAATGACGGCAAATATTTCTATGGCACTTCCTCCATCAGCAGCTGTTGGGATTGCATGGATTGGAGCAGGCGTTGATAATATAGATGGAAGAAATACAGCTGGACAGCATACTAAAAATTTATCAACCTCAGAAAATGCGTATATGGTCTCTTTTGCGCAAACCATGCTTCCTTGGCTATCCTTAGGGTTGAATGTTAAGGTCTTAAGGCATCAGCTACCTGTTAATTCAATGGATTTGACTGGTAAGGGAGTTGGAATGGATTTTGGTATTTTTGTTAAAACAAAATCAGGTGCGAATCTAGCCTTAATGATTCAAGATTTGAATTCAAGATATCAATGGAAAACTGATAAGATATTTGAGCGAGGAAAAGTATATATTGAACAATTCCCCACTTTATATCGCGTTGGATCAACCTTTGATTATAGTAATGTATACATTACAGCCGATGCTGGAGTTGTCATGAATGGTGGTGAATTAATAGGGTATACTGCACGTGTTGGAGCCGAATATAAATATTTGGATCACTATTATTTAAGAGGCGGATTTGGAAATGGTAGAGTGGGGGTTGGTCTTGGACTTGACTGGTCACTATTTGAGGATATGGATAGTCGATTAGATTATGCCTTTACTCTAGAAGGTGCCGCTGGAATTTCACATGTATTTACGTATGCCTTTTCATTTTAGATCAATTCTTCTACCACTATTAATTGCAAAAGGCATGAGCACTGGTCTGCAATTTATTTCTATACCATCTTCAGCTTATGATTTAATTTTTATTGAAACACCATGGAGAAACCCCTCGTTATTACAAGCTGTTGGTAAGTCTCCAGAATTATCTTTTGCCTATGGTAAGTGGTTTGGCGATTCGGAGAATCTATCCTTTAACTGGCAGGGTCAAATTAGATCAGTTAGTAGTGGGCTAAAATTCAGATATGTAGGTATCAATGATATTGAACTACGATCAAATACCCCAACTTCAAAGCCCATAGGTTATTATGGCGCATATGGTATATCTACCAAAGCGACCACTAGCGTTACAAAAGGAGATTTTAGATACGGACTAGCTTTGCAAATGATTTCTATGCAGATTTATCAAGACAATAGTTCAGGGTATGCAGTTGACCTTGGTTTATCATGGCAAATGAATAAGGCAATTACTCTATCAGGCTCCGCCCTTAATTTAGGGAAAATGAATCATTTCAAATATGAGCGGCCTATACTACCAAAACGCTTCATTGCTCATGCTAGTTATCGCGCAAATAACCGTCAAATATTTCTATCTATTGAAAAAAACGAATTGATTGAACATCCACTATTTTATCTAGGGTCTACAATTAAAAAGGATAATCTCTTTGCTGGAGCGACCGCTATGATAAATAATGATACAAAATCTATTTTAGCTGGGATGGGAATAAATTTTGGAATCTATACATTTTCATATGGTTTTCAATATGGAAATCAAGATATTGGTGTCCCTCAGATTATAGATATATCATTTAGGCTGCCATGAATGAGAATCTAGGAAAATATAAAAAAATTATCGGAGTCTTATCCGTTGCTATTGTAATTCTATTAATGAGTAATTATTCTGCGCTTAGAAAATTAGACATGGCAACTCGTGCACCTATTGAAGATATAGAAAAAATTGAAGAACCCGTTTTCACGCAGCCCAGCATCAAAGAAGTCAAAGATATTCCTGATATTATTGTGTTAGTAATTGATGATTTTGGATATCGCAATGACTCTATTTCCGATGGTTTTTTAGCCTTAAAAGTACCTATTACATGTGCGGTCCTACCAGGACACAGTCAAAGTTCTTCATTTGCGAAAAAAGCAAATAAGGCTGGAAAGGAGATTATTATTCATATGCCAATGGAATCATCTGTAGCGGCTTCAGGCGAGGATGAATTTAAATTGAAAGTAGGTATGACTAGCGAAGAAATCGAATGGAGACTGAATGAAGCATTGAAAGAAATACCAGAAGCTATTGGCATTAATAATCATCAAGGATCAAAAGCCACTACGGATGGCAAAGTGATGGGTGTTGTTGCCTCTGTTTTAAAAAAGAATAATAAATATTTTCTAGATAGCAGAACATCATCCAAAACGGTTGGAGAGAAAACGATGCGCTCTGTGGGTGTGCCCACAGCTAGAAGACATATTTTTTTAGATAACGATTTAAGCATTGATAATATAACTGAACAGTTTTCAAAACTTGTAAATGTATCTAGAAAAAAAGGCATCGCTATAGGTATCGGACATGTTAAGGCAAACACCCTTAAAGTTTTAGAGCGAGAGATACCTATTCTTATCGAGAAAGGATTTGAGTTTAAATTTGTTTCCCAGGTTGTAGATTGATCATTAATCAAATTTCAAGGCTTTCAATATTTGTTGTATTGATTAGTCTTTCTTTCAGCCAAGATACTCTTACAATTGTCACTTATAATGCACTTCGATTTGGCGCAAATGATGGCGTGCGAGCACAGCACTTTAAAAAAGTAATCGACTATATCAATCCAGATATAGTAGCGTTGCAAGAGATTGAAGACCAGGGAGGAATAGATCTTTTATTAAATGAAGTATTTAATAAAAACTCTCAAGATTTTTTATCGGGACCACTATCAAACTCCAGAGATATGGAAAATGGAATTATTTTTCGAAAATCAAAAGTTGAATTGATTGGAAATAAATCCATTCCTACAGTACTAAGAGATATTAGCGGATTTAGTTTCTCAATAAAAAATGCCGCACCTCAGGTTTCATCATTCACCATATTTTCAGCGCATCTAAAAGCAAGTACGGGTTCTGATAATGAAGATCAACGATGGGAAGAAGCCAAACAATTGCAGTCCTATATTAATCAGCAAGATAAAGATTTTCATTATATCCTATCAGGTGATCTGAATCTTTATAGCCCTAATGAGCGAGCCTATAAGCTTTTAGCCGATAGCATGTCTATTGATCTGGAAGACCCCATTGGGAAATGGGTTAGGGATGATAATTCTAATGTATTAAAGTTCACTCAGTCAACTCGGTCAGATCAGATTGGCGATGGCGGATCGACCGGAGGCTTAGATGATCGATTTGATTTTATTTTATTTTCCGATCACTTTACGATGACAGATCCAAATTTAAAGTTTCTAGATGGTTCATATACAGTTATCGGTAATGATGGAAATCATTATAATCGTTCAATAATAGATGGATCCAACACGCAAGTACCAAATGATATTGCTGAGGCAATTCATTTTGCATCTGATCATTACCCTGTCGTGGCAAAAATTATATATACGTCAAAAACATCAACCAGCCCTATCGCGCATGCGGGTAAGGATCAAAGCGCTATCATTGGTGAGACCATTTCTTTAGATGGAACAAAAAGTTATGACCCGAATGGCTCCATTGTTTCTTACGATTGGACGCAGGTATCCGGCCCACCAATTACCATTACCAATTCAAATAACGTAACAGCAAGTTTTGTTGTGCCCGAAGTGAGCATAACAACCAAGATGTCATTTAAACTTACCGTAACTGATAATGAAGGGGAAACTGGCTCCGACCTAGTGAATATTACTATTCCAATCACCGCCGGCTTTACTCCCTACGATATACAAATTTCATCTGAAAAAGGTATAGGTGATGATTGTTATCCTTCTCAATATGTTGGTCAAAACCTTGAGGTAACAGGTATTGTGACCGGCGTCAGGCCAGATGAGCAGTATCCCAACTTTTTTATTCAAGATCCATTGAAAACTGAATGGGCTGGTGTTTTTGTATATATCAATGTTGGCTACAAGCCACCACCTGTAGGGAGTCAAGTACAATTAACAGCGGATATAAAAGAATATTATGGATTAACCGAATTAGCAAATGTATCCAATACAATTATTTTATCATCAAATAATCAAATTGCCCCTGTAACAATAAAACCAAGTTCATTGTCAAATGGCTGTAGTCTAGAAGGTGAAATATATGAAGGAATGCTTGTGACAATTAATAATGTAAGGGTTACAGGAGCATTAAATGATAAGAACCAGTTTTTTGTATCTGACTCATTAGACAATGAAGTAATCATTGATCAATATATGTTTGAGGGCGCTTGGCCCAATCCTCAACTGGGTATAGTATTTAAAAGAATTGATGGAATTGTTCATTATAATTTTGATGAATACAAGATCATGCCATTGAAAAATACCGATTTTGAAATTTCTGATTCTTCAATAGTTGATCCTGAATCTAGTGATTTGATAATCTACCCAAATCCTTCTAAGTCACTTGTGAATTTTAAATTGAGCCCATCCATGGCGAATCAAGAAAAAGTTAAAATTGATATCGTTAATATTAATGGCAGTCCAGTTGCAAATTTATTTAATGGACACTTAACAAAAGATAGGTTTATTTGGAATGGTAGAAGTATTAATGGAGAACTGGCACCTACAGGTATTTATTTTTTTCGGATGAAAATAGGATCCAAAGAAACAACTCAGAAGTTTGTTCTTCTTCGATAACGATAAAATTTTTTAAGGAAATAAATGACAAAGATTATAACCAGAGTCGTAGACTGTTATGTATTCAATCTTTTAGATAATGATCCTAGCTTTCTGATTTTAAAAAGAAATCACAATAAGATATATGAACATCTTTGGCAAGGCGTTGCAGGAAAAATTGAAAAAGGAGAAACGGCCTGGCAAACTGCAATTCGAGAATTAAAAGAAGAGACTGGTTTGAATCCATATCGTATGTTTGTCGCAGACCATATCAGTAAATTTTATGAAGTGAAAGGGGACAGGATTAACCTTGTTCCAGTTTTTGGTATTGAAGTCAATTCAAAAGATGTAATATTATCTGAGGAGCATATCGAATATAAATGGGTCAATTTCAATGAAGCTAGAGATATCCTGGCTTGGAACGGGCAAAAAGAAGGCCTAGAAGTTGTTTATAATATGATTAGCAATTCCGATGAACGAATGCGATGGTCTAAAATAAATTTAGAATAATATTGGAGGAACAATGTTAAATGCAGGAGACAAGGCACCCGATTTTTCTCTTTCTGATCAGAACGGAGAGAACGTCTCATTAAAAAACTTTTCTGGAAAAAAAGTAGTACTTTGGTTTTTTCCGAAAGCCAGCACACCTGGATGAACTACTGAAGGTCAAGGATTCCGTGATGAATTCCAAAATTTTGAAAAGAAAAATGTTGCCATTATTGGCATGAGCGCAGATTCAGTTCAAAGGCAAAAGAATTTTTGCGATAAACAAAGTTTTAACTTTCCAATTTTATCTGATGAAAACAAAGATGTACTAAAATCTTATGGGGTATGGGGAACCAAAAAAATGTATGGCAGGGAATATGAAGGTATATACCGCTATACGTATATCATTGATGAGAATGGTATGATTGAGAAAGCCTTTTCAAAAGTCACTACCAAAACCCATGCTCAAGACGTTTTAGCAGAGCTAGAATAGATCTAAATACTATTGATTTACAGGTTGGTTTTGATCCAGGAATTGACCTTGATTCATTCCCG
>JAYZHP010000072.1:0-4660 GCA_036166415.1 Fidelibacterota bacterium
CCAATAAATGCTACATTTTCAGCAGTCACCAATCCAGAAAATCTGCTTTCCCCTTCACAGAATAAAACTACACCATCTTTATCGATAAGTGATAGATTGCCCCTGAGTTGTGAGGATATGGGATCACCTTCATTCGGATTACCTATCATATACATCTCACTCGTTCTGCGACCACTATCCGTAATCCAAAATGCTTGATACCAAGGACCATTTGCGAGCCCACTATTGGGGTCACATAAATTATTCATACTATTCGAACCATTCTTTATGTCTTCAACCATTGTAAGGAAATTATCAAGAGATGTATCAGTTTGGGCAAATGAAAAATGATTGATTAGGATGTAAAAAACTAATAAAAATTTTGATAATTTTATCTTCATATTTATTAATTCCTTTATAATAATATTGCTATAAATTTTTATTTTATTGATGAATAATATAAATCTTATGGAAAGATATCTACTTATTATTTGATATGAACTTCTATATTAAACCCCATTCAGCATAAAGACCATTTATATTTTCCCACTCAAACCCTTATATATAGAGCATGCTAGAATAAATAGCTATTTTAAGAATACCATCTTCTTTGTTTTGTTCAATACCGTCTTTCCATTTCGATCGCGCACCATCGCATGATACAGGTAAACTCCGGTAGATACTTTAGTATCAGCTGAATTCTTTCCATTCCAGATAAAGTTATAATACCCAGCTGGTCTGAATTCATTAGATGCCAGTCTCGTGATTTCCTCGCCCAATAGATTATAAATCACTAGATCAATTTGTGCATCTTCTTCAAGACTAATCATAATGGACGTTTGCGGATTAAATGGATTAGGATAATTCTGACTTAATACAAAAGCGTCTGGGTATAAACTGACTCCTGCATTATTTTCTTGAACAAAATCTTTTGATCCAATCACAAGTCGTAAATCTTGTTTTAAATAAGATTCTGATCCTGTGTTGGCAAAACGGTAGGTGTTTTCCCACTTTAAGTTTTGTGCCTGTTTATTGGTCTTATTTATAATGAATATATCATATTCATCTGGAACATAACCCAATCCTTCAAAAGAAAGATACGTGCGCTGACCATTGGTTGGGGTAAGCACTTTAATATCCCAATAATGACCTTCCTCATTTGGTGTACGCATGTCTACCGAATAGAGATCGGGCACATCATCTCGTTCAAGATTATTGATCGATAAGGATATATTACCTGGAACCGCTGGGGGTTCAAATTCATCCAATCGATCATATCCATCGGAGGCAATGTTTAATACACCAACTGAGTTGGACTCATCCCTAGATCTACCGGTTGATGCCAATATATTGATGACCCATTCATTACCATCCATAGTAATATTTTGAATATCAGGTGTCGTTTTTTTAGCAAGCCTTTTACCAAATACATTTCCCGTGCCATCTATATATATATCTGGATCCGTAGCAGATTTATAGATATACCCTTTCCAAGGCTCTAAAGTAGAGCTAGGGCTTGTCCATCCACCAAAGGTATTCCATGTATAGATACTACCATCGGTGATCGGTGCATCGTTTTGCGTTCTGACATCGCTCAGGTTGACCGGGAAGTTATAGGGATTACCAAAGAATTTCCATTCACCTGGCGCTGCAGAAATTTCGTATGGTGGTGCCGTAGGTGTTGATTCACCAGTTCCAAAGTCAAAATTCAATTGCAAGAGATCAGGATACTGATCCTTATCCCAAATAAAGAAGTATGCATTCCCTAAGCTAATATTGAGTGGATTGGTTTCCGTGAATTCATCCCATCCATTATTCCACCCATATAAGCGATATTTAAATTCATCAGGTGGCCCAAGCACTTCTGTGATCGCATTTAATCCTTTATTGGTAGTAAATGGAATCGAGAATAATTGGTAAGACGCTGTATCCGTACCCGTTGGAATACCAGCGGACCAATAATCAGCTGTTGTGACATTATCCTGAGTTTTCGCCACCACAGATTGAACATGTTTTCCATTATAATCAAAGGGCCATTCGCTATAATTACCTAATTTATCAATTGCCTCAATAAAATATTCCACTCCTTCAGAGCGAATATCACTGCCTGGAATACTGGAGGGTGTTATTTCTCCATCGTTCCATAATTGAACTGTAACAAAACCTGAGTTACTGCCAGAGCGGCGATAATTTAAATAAACATCCTCAACTCCTGATCCGCCATCGGATACCTGCACATTAATTGATGGCGTAGTAGAGCCTTCATCCACTGAGGTTAGCGGATTATTATGAACAATAAGCGGTGGATTTAGATCAACCCCAAAATATGCGGTATCAGATTTCGTAGAATTACCTGCATAATCAACGGTCTTTACATACCATTCATACTGTCCATCCTGTAGCTTTTTGGTTGAGTCTACTAACGCAGCGTCTTGATCTACAAACTCGACTTTGTTTTCTTGATAAGACCCAAATAGATTACCATTAACATATAACATCCAATATTCAACTCCAGATGGATAATCACCAAAATTTTGCCATTCAAATCGCGGCACGTCTGATACCCAATTCACTTCTAATTCACCATTTTGATCTACATATGAATTTGGTCCATTAATCCAAAATGATTCTGGTGGAATATTATCAAAACGGGCCTGGACTGTTTTTGCGCTATCCGGGTCCTCATTTCCATATTCATCCATTAAACGAATCGAGGCATCAAAAGCGTTAGGCTCCGGTACGCTAAAGGCATACGCTTTTAACGGATTATTTTCAGGAAAACCAATGAACTCATCATAATAATTGATGCCATCATTGATCTCAACGATCGCTCCAAGTAGATCCCTATCTTCAGACCAAGTTGGGATAGTCCATGCTATTGTAAAGTCAGGCTTTGTTGACCATCCATCAGGTGATATGGTTAACACTGGGACAGGTGGCGGTGCACCAGTCACCAGCTCTTCGATCACATACATTTCTGAGCGCATGATACCATCGCCAATTTGCGCTTCAATTCTAAAACGGAACCCTTTGCTTCTTGCCTGATCTGAAACCTTAAACTTTGCAGTCGCACTTCCACCAGAAGTAGTAGGATCAGATGTAATAATCGTTACGTATTTAGCCGATGGGAAAATGCTCCACTGAACATTTTCATTACTATTAACCAAATTTCCTTCAATGTCATTTGTGGTAACCGTGAATTCTAATGTGTCTTCGCGCGTAACAAACGTAGTGTCTTTATCTCCAGCTATATCATCTTGGATCGCAAGGATATATTTACTTGCACCCGATTCAAATGCGCCAATATCTGGTTTTCCTACTCTGTAATATCCCCGATAATCGAATATATCACCTGTTTCAACTCCCGCATCAATCGCAGGGCTATTGCCTTGCAGTCTATAATCGCCGCTAGCTGGATTTCTAAGCTTTGGATCATCATTGATGTTATCTACAGAAGTGAATTGTCCCGAAACATCGGATTCAAAAATGTTTGTTTCAACATAAACCGTAGTGCCGGAAGCTTTATAAATATCGCTACTTTGATTCTGTCCTTTATTATTAGCCCATATAATGTTATTAGTAACATTTACATATTCATCTGTACCTGTAACATCTAAAAATGAATTGGTGCCGCCGTTAGCATAAAATGTATTGTTCACGATATTAGAAACCGCTGCGCTTCCAGTTTGGTCTTTGTTTGCGCTGAGCGCAATCATTGTATTGGCGCCTTTTCCTCCCGCATAATTATTGATCACAAGATTATTGTAAAATGAAAGGGGGGCATTGGAATCGATCAGTGAGCTAAGCGCATCACCATCAGATTCAATATAGTTTTCCTCAAAAAGGGATTGATGAATAATAGGAACCGGGTAATCATCCCATGAAGGAGTGCTATTTCCAGAGTAAATAGTGATGAGCGCGTTAGCAAACGATGAGCTTCCACCTTGAACATTGATATAGTTTCTTTCAAATTTGCTTCTAATGACTTCAATTCCGGTTCCTTCATACGCATGAATAACCGCTCCATGAGCAGAGGCGCCATTAGAGTTACCATTGATACCATTCTCTTGAAATATACAATTAACAAACGATGCATCTGCATAGTCTGTACTTTGCGGATCGCCGCCATTGAATAAAATAACAGCGCCACCTTGCCCCATCTGATTATCAGAACCGCCAAATGTGACCCTGTTTTTATAAAATAGAACATTGGTAAAATAAGCCTCGCCGCCATTAAGCGCTACAGCGCCGCCGCCTTGCTCTGAACTATTTTCATGGAAAATGACATTTTGAAAAACAAGCGAATCTACATTTTGCGCTTGAACCGATCCACCATAACCCATCGTAGATCCTTTGGTAAATGTAATGCCTCTGATTAATACGCTTTCTAATTCATTAAACTGCAAATGCGAACTATTAAAGTTTCCATCTAGGATTGTATTTTGAGCGCCGCTGGCTCCAATCAACGCAATCTCTTTGACCAGATTTTGTTGCTGCGGGTCACCACCGCCAGGTTGACCTCCTGTTTGAGATTGATCGGTAGCTGTAAAAAATAAATTAGTTTCCTCATAAGTACCGGATTGCAATCTGATCGTGTCACCACGCTCTGCTATTTCATTGATCGCCAAACCAATAGAATTAAATGGCGAACTAAAGCTACCATCGCCACCCATCGAAGCGG
>JAYZHP010000073.1:0-28094 GCA_036166415.1 Fidelibacterota bacterium
TTCTTAGTTAAATCAGACTCTGTCCTAACAACGGGAAATTTGCCAAAATTTTCAGAAGATATGTATCATTCTGAAATAGATGATCTATGGCTAATACCCACAGCTGAAGTGCCCATAACTAATATTCATCAAAATGAAATTCTAAATGAAAATGATTTACCAAAAAAATACACTGCATACTCAGCTTGTTTTAGAAGAGAAGCAGGATCATATGGAAAAGATACAAAAGGCTTTTTACGAGTGCATCAATTCAACAAAGTTGAGCTGGTACAGTTAGTGCGCCCCGAAGATTCTTATAAGGCTCTTGAGGATTTAACTTGTCATGCAGAGATGATCCTTCAGTCACTTAATCTTAAATATAGGAAAGTTGAGCTTTGCACAGGGGATTTAAGTTTTTCTGCCGCAAAATGCTATGACCTTGAAATTTGGGCGCCAGCTGAGAAAAAATGGTTAGAAGTTTCATCCTGTAGTAATTTTGAGGATTTTCAAGCCCGTCGAGGAAATATAAAATATAGAAGATCCGAAGATAGCAAAGTAGAATTTGTACATACTCTAAATGGTAGTGGCTTAGCAACGCCCAGATTATTAGTGGCTCTACTTGAGGCCTATCAAAATCCTGATGGATCAATTACTATTCCTGAGCTATTGCAGGATTATACGAAGCTAAAGACTATTGATTAAAATAAAATTGTACTACACATGGATTGCATTTAATGTAATCCTTTGGACACTGGTTTTTGGTAGTATGGGTGTACTTGTATCCATTTTTGAATGGAGGGGGAGGTTTATGGGATGGATTGTTCGAACTTGGTCGAAAAGTATTTTATTGTTTTCACGTATCAAATTTGAAACCGAAGGCTATGAGAACCTGAATCCAAAATCACATTATTTTTTTGCAGCAAATCATACATCCGCTTTTGATATACCTATAGTTTTTGCTGCCGTACCATTTCAGATGGTAGCTATTTCAAAAATTGAACTTAAACATATTCCAATTTTCGGTTGGGCAATGCAAGCTGGTGGTCATATCTTTGTCGATAGAAGAAATCATCATAGAGCAATGGATTCTATGGAGAAAGCAAAAAAATCTATGTCAAAAAATCCACGCTCAGTAATTATTTTTCCCGAAGGAACAAGATCAAAAGATGGCAAGATACTGCCTTTTAAAAAAGGGGGGTTAGTCTTAGCTATCAGTCTAGACATGCCTATTATTCCTATTGGTATTATTGGCACTAGAACTTTAGTGAAAGATAAATTTTCTTCAATATCAAAAAATACAGTTAAACTAGTACTTGGAGAACCTATTGAAACAAAAAACCTTACCTACGATGATAGAAATGACCTTTCAATCAATCTGAGGCAAGAAGTAGTAAGGCTGGTTGAAAGTTAAGATGTTATTTGAAATAAAAAACTTAATTGAGAATGTTGAGAAGCTTAAATCAGATAGTAATAAGATAGTTTTTACAAATGGCTGTTTTGATATCCTTCATAAAGGCCATCTAAGTTATTTGCATCAATCCAAAGTTCTTGGCAATTATCTAATTGTAGGTATTAATTCAGATGATTCTGTAAGATTATTAAAAGGAAGTAATCGTCCTATTAATAATCAAAATGTGCGCGCCAAGAATCTTTTAAAATTAGATTATGTAGATGCTATAATTATATTTAATGAAGAAACACCAGAAGAATTAATAAAATTATTACTTCCAGATATACTAACTAAAGGTGGTGATTATAAAATGAATCAAATAGCTGGATCAAATATCGTTACAAAAAATGGTGGAAAGGTTATAATTTTACCACACGTTAAAGGATATAGCACTACGGCAATAATTAATAATCAAGGAAAAGGCTTGACTGGGGAGTAAACTACCAATTAATTTCGCCACTTGAATCACTCTAAATATATATGAACAAAGGATTTACGCCGATTAAGATTTTATTACTTATGTGCCTTCCTATTGCTTTTGCGCAGCAATCTAATGGTAGAGGGTCAGTTTATAGCTCTGAAGCTAATTTAGATACTGAAAATAGGGCTATTTCAAATGAGAATAGATTACCTGATCTGTTGAAAGAAGCCAAAATTTTATTATCTGATGCATTTATTTCCGATGTGATGAATGATACTTTAGAGGTGGTTTATAATTTGAATCGAATTTTTGACTTATTATCTGAAGCTGACCAGTATGGTGAAATGGATGATGAGGATAGGGATGAATTTGATCGATTTGAAGAGTCCCTTGTTTCATTATATACTAAAAGATTTGATACGCTAGATAAAGTTGATGCTTCATTAACGGCTGAGAGTATGCGCATGGATGTTACTTCTCGATCAGAGCCGCTAGAGGTTGAAATGGGTGCAACTCAATTTATTGTTGTCGAAGATAGAGATGGACATATTCCTTTGGTTCGAAATAAAAAAGTTGACCAATTCATTGAATATTTTAAAACCAAAGGTCGTCCTCAGTTTGAAATATGGTTAGATAGGCTTGAGGTATATGGTCCCGTACTTTCAAAAATCTTAGATGAAAATAATTTCCCTCCAGAGCTATTGTATTTAGCAATGATTGAATCAGGCCTTAATCCAAAGGCACATTCAAAAGCAGCGGCAACTGGGATGTGGCAATTTATTTATTCAACAGGAAAGATTTATGGCTTAGAACGAAATTGGTATATTGATGAAAGACGTGATCCTGAAAAAGCAACCAGAGCTGCGTGCGCATACTTAAGTAATTTGTATGAAGAGTTTGATAATTGGTATTTGGCCTTAGCAGCTTATAATTCTGGGGAAGGTCGCATTAGACGCGCAACTAAATTGCATCAAACATCTGATTTTTGGCAATTACATTCACTTCCTCGAGAAACACGTAATTATATGCCCTATTTTCTAGCAGCTACAATTATGGCGAAAAATCCGAAAGATTTTGGTTTTATTAGAAAAATGAATAGTGATAAAGCATATAAATATGACACAGTCTCAATTGAGAAAAGCGCAGACCTTACCGTGCTTGCTAAAGCTGCAGGTATATCTTTTAAAACATTACAAGGCCTTAACCCTGAATTGCGTCAATCTGCTACTCCGGCCGAAGCTTACCAATTAAAGATTCCTCGAGGAGTAAAGAAAAAATTTATTAGAAATTATAATGCACTTCCTGAGAATGAAAGATTTGCCCCTCAATTTATTACTCACAAAGTAAAAAATGGTGAGAGCTTATGGTATATAGCAAGAAAATATAGAGTTTCTCAATCCAGTTTAGCTTCGGTAAATAAAATAAGAAACAGAAACAATTTACGTATTGGGCAAAAATTAACTATCCCTGTCCCGGGTATGAATATTCCTAGATCTTCAAGAGCTCAAATGTCTTCAAATAGTCATAATAAAGTAATTTATAAAGTACGTAGAGGTGATACATTAGGTCATATTGCTGAGGATTATAGCACGCGTGCTGCAAAAATTCGCCAGTGGAATGGAATGAAATATGGTCAACATATATATCCCGGTCAAAAACTCACGCTTTGGGTTAAAAAATAGTGAACAGGCCAAAGACAAATTTAAATTGGCTCTGGTGGGGTTTGGGCGCTTTTATTGTTTCAATAATTATTTTTAGATTAGGAGCGTTATCAGCAAATTCTTCAATAGAAGGTACTGGTAAAAAGGTTGGTATTGTTAAAATCAATGGACCGATAATTTCCTCAGAATCGATTGTATCGCAATTAGAGAAATTTAAAAATCGGAAAGATATTTCAGCTATTGTTTTGCGAATCGATTCCCCTGGCGGTCTTGTTGCGCCAACTCAAGAAATTTATGAAAAAGTAAAGTCATTGCGAGGGATCAAACCAGTTGTCACAAGTATGGGATCCGTTGCAGCATCTGGCGGTTATTATATTGCCCTTGGTAGCGATACGCTAATTGCAAATCCTGGAACGATTGTTGGTAGTATCGGTGTAATTATGAACTATCCTATTGCTACTGAATTATTAGGTAAGGTTGGGATAAAATTTGAAACGGTAAAAAGTGGTGACTTGAAAGATGTAGGTTCCTATTCAAGAGAGGCGACCGATGCCGATAGGAAACATTTAAATAACATGGTAACAAATATACATAGTCAATTTGTTTCAGCAGTTGGGGAAAATAGATCGATTAAAAGATCGGAATTAATCAAGCTTGCGGATGGTCGTGTGTTTACAGGATTACAATCAAAAGAATTAGGCCTCATTGACCTATTAGGTACGTATGAAGATGCCATTGCATTAGCTGGGTCAATGAGTCAAATAAAAGGAAAACCCAAGACAGTTCAAATAAATAAAAAAAATAATTCATTTTTAGATTTGTTTACATCAAATCTAGAGCAAGCCACTAGTAGTTGGTTTGATGAACTGCCAGCCTATCGCTGGCGAATGGAGTAGATACCATGACAAAACAAAACATAGTGAATGCCGTTTCCGAAGCGACAGGATTAACAAAAGTTGAGACTGAAGCCGTAATGAATGGCGTTATGTCAACAATTATCGAATCCCTTGGCCGTAATGAACGTGTTGAGTTGCGTGGATTTGGTACTTTTGGCGTTAAGCATAGAAAACCAAAAAAAGCTCGAAACCCTGGAACTGGAGAAGCGATTTTTCTTCCTGAGCGGCATGTGCCCACTTTTAAGCCGGCAAAAAATATGCGTTCCCATGTAAATGAAAGTTTAAAAAAATAAAGAGGTTGAATGCCCTGCGGTAAAAAACGTAAAAGGCGTAAAATGAATACTCATAAGCGTAAAAAACGCTTACGCGCCAATCGTCACAAAAAGAAAAAAGTATAGATTTAATTGAAATGAAACGAGCCCGTAATATATGGCTTGTCATTCTAGTCCTTATCTTGTCACCTATTTTATCAGGATGGGGCTATGAAGGACATCGTCGAATTAATTATTTAGCATCTCATCAATTGAAGGGACCATTTGGTCGTTTCTTGATGAAGCACTCTGATGAATTAAAATTGTATGGACCTGTGCCTGATTATGATAAATATATGGATAGGTCCAGGTATCACCATCATTTTATAGATGCAGATTATTATGATTCTTTTCCATTTGATGAAATCCCAAGAGATCGTAAGCAGTTTTACGAGAAATATGGTGAAGATACTATCAAAAAAATGGGAGACGCACCTTGGTATATTGACAAACTTTGTAATCGCATAATTTATTTGATGAAAAATAATAGGTTTGAAGAGGCCTTATTCAATATGGGTGAATTAGGACATTATATTGGAGATCTTCATCAACCTCTTCATGTTATTGTAAACTATAATGGTAAAGAAACTGGGAATTATGGTGTCCATTTTAGATGGGAAGTACGTTTAATTGATGAATATATTAGGCGCATACAACCTGTTGGTGAAATTGAAAAGATTACTGATCCAATTTCGTTCGCCTTTAAGATTGTAAAAGAATCTTTTCAGCTTCATGAGCAAATTCTTTTAGCAGACACCAAGGCTAGAAAAATACTCAGCGAAGAAGAAGCTAAGCAGTTACGATCTTATGATATATTAGAATTTGAAAAACCTTATCTCGATATTTTATATTCAGAAACTAAGGACTTAATGCATGATAGGCTAGGAAGAGCGGTAATTAGATTAGCCTCGATCTGGCAATATTGCTGGGAGCAGGCAGGTAAGCCGAATCTTCCATAATGCAATATGAGAATGCTCTTACTGTAAGCGAACTTACAGTCCAAATAAAAACATTAATAGAGTCAAGCTATTCATCGGTTATTGTTAGAGGTGAGATTTCAAACTTTACCCATCACTCATCAGGCCACATGTATTTTACAATGAAGGATAAACATTCTGAGCTTCGCGCAGTAATGTTTAAAGGTAAGAATAATTCCCTTAGCTTTACCCCAAAAAATGGAACTGACGTAATACTTCAAGGAAAACTATCTGTCTATGAAGCGCGAGGACAATATCAGATTATTGCTCAACATATGGAACCTGCTGGGATTGGAGCATTATTTTTAGCATTTGAAGAATTAAAGAAGCGTTTATTAGCTGAAGGTCTATTTGATAAATCAAAAAAGAAGCCCCTGCCTAAATTCCCGTCAACTGTTGGAATAGTTACATCAAAAACAGGCGCCGCCCTTAGAGATATGTTAATTATTTTCAAAAGAAGAGCTCCACAAGTAAAAATAATAATTCGATCAGCGCTAGTGCAAGGATCAGATGCGGCTCAAGATATTGTTAATGGAATAAAAGAACTCTCATCGCTTAAAAATATTGATCTTATTATTATTGGAAGAGGAGGAGGTTCCTTTGAAGACTTATGGCCATTTAATGAAGAAGTATTGGTTCGACAAATATCACAATGTGAAAAACCTATTATGTCTGCAGTTGGACATGAGACTGATATTACTATTAGTGATATGGTTGCAGATCTAAGGGCGCCAACTCCTTCTGCCGCTGCAGAAATAGCAATAAATAATATTTTTGAAATATCGCAATCAATAGATAATAAATTATCACGTTTAATAAATTTGATTGGATCAAAAATCTCATCAATTTGGCAAACTTTTGATAATCTATCTGAAAGACATATCTTACAAAAACCAAAAACTGTTTTTAACCGTCAAAGAGAAATAATCAGTCAATCTTGCCATAGTTTAAACATATCAATACGGAGGATTATTTCCTTAAAACGCACTTCCGTTGTTAATTTAAGAACAAATTTAGATGCTTTAAGTCCTAACAATACATTAAATAGAGGCTATAGTATTGCTTATGATAAAAATCGATCGATCATAAGAAAACCTGATGATGTTGATGACAATGATCCTTTTACCTTAAAAACAGCTAAAGGGGAGATGGCTGCGATAAAAAAATCTAGCACATAATAAACTGCGAGTTAATAAATACTATGACTAAAGAAAAACCATTTAATTTTGAAGAATCCATGGAAAAACTTGAAGAGATTGTGAAATCTTTGGAGTCTGAGAATCAATCACTAGAAAAAAACATTCAACTTTTTGAAGAAGGGTTAACTATTTCAAAAGAGCTAAAGGCGCATCTAGATAGCGCTGAGAAAAAAATTGAAATTCTATCAAAAGATATCGATGGTAATTTATCATTGGATGAATTCAAGAAAGAATGAGCACTAGTTCAAAAATAAAACGATTTGGTATTTGGGGTAATACCGACAAAAAAGTTTTTTGGGATCTTTTAGGACCAATGCTTGATTGGAGCAAACAAAAATCTATTGAAGCATATATTACAAAAAGGATTGAAGATAATCTTCCCAAAAATTTCTCCTATTCACCAAAAATTATTAAATCAGCTGATGATTTTAATAAATTAGATTTCTTAATCGCATTAGGGGGTGATGGCACTATTCTTTCAGCGGCGCGTGCAGTAAGCTCAAGACAGACCCCAATCATAGGGATTCATTTAGGTGAGCTGGGGTTCTTGGCTGAGGTTACAGTTGATGAAATGTTTAATAGATTGGATCAAATTATTAATGGCAATTATTTTACTCAACCCAGAATGGTACTCAAAGCAACCCTTTCTAGGAATGGCTCAGCAAAGACTTTTTATGCCTTAAATGATTTTGTTATTGACAGAGGAAAATCACAGCGTATAATTAATTTGGAGCTTTACGCTGGCGATAATTTTATTTCATCATATAAATCTGATGGATTAATTATTTCCACTCCAACTGGATCCACCGCATATTCATTATCAGCAGGGGGTCCTATAATGATGCCAAAACTAAGTGCAATTGTTATTACGCCATTGAGTCCTCATACTTTATCGCTAAGACCAATAGTGCTTCCCGATGATCAGATAATCGAAATTAGATCAATGGAAGAAGGGGAAGTTGCATTTGCAGTTGATGGTCAGGTTAGCGATCATTTCAATAGCAATACTAAAGTAGTAATTAATAAATCATCTTATAGTATTAATATGATCAGTTTTCCAGATTCAAATTATTTTCAGACATTAAATCAAAAAATGGGTTGGGGTAAAAGGGGAAATAATTAATTTTGTTCTGCTTCAAGCTCAACCAATGAAGACGCAATTAATTCAATAAATATATTAACCTGCTTAAGCATATCCATTAATTGAGAATGAAGTTGATTGATTTCAGCTGATTTTTGTGAAGAATCATTACTAGTTATTCTTTCTAAGCGATCCAATCTATATTTTTGTTCTAAATCTTTATTCTCTTGACCTTTTGTGATAATCTTTTCCACTTTTGATTTGTCAAATTTGGCAAAAAATTTATCTAAGCGCTTAACCTGCTTAATCAATCGTTTATGATAATCAATTATTTCAGCTTGATCTAGATCTGTAAATTCTTCATTAATACCTTCTTTTTTAGCAACCAGCGAGGTAAATCGCAATTGAATTAAATCATTCATAGAGTTCAAATAATTAACAATAGATACAAGCGAGAATAATTCTTTTGATTGATTTGAGCTTAAGTCAGATTTGCTAGTTGTTATTAAATAATCACCAATTTTTTGGTTTAAAAAAGAAATTTTCTCGATCCGCTGGTTCATGCCACTCATCAAATCAATTTCTGAATTTTCAACATCAACCAATTCTTGTCCTTTGATAAATGGGCGCACCAGAGTCCCCACAACCCTCTCCATTAATCCCACAACCCCTTTGATTTCTGCTTGAGCGTTATTAATAGCAGCTTCGGGTTGATTAACTAGGCTTTCATCTAGATGTAGCACCGCTGGTTTTTCAATATTTCTATCCAAATCTTTATCGGGCAAATAGTGTATGATTGTTTTTGCGATAAATCCAGTAAATGGTATAAAAACAAGTGAAGCAACTATATTAAAGAAAGTATGTGCATTTGCAATTTGCCTAGGAATATTTTGAGAGGTTTGAGAAATAAATTCTGCAAATGTTGGAATCCAAAAACAGAAGAGCAAAACTCCAATTACATTAAATGTTACGTGCGCAACAGCAACTCGCTTAGCATCTCGTGAAGCATTTAAGCCAGCCAAAAGCGCGGTGACACAAGTGCCAATGTTTGCACCAAAAATAAGAGGGATTCCCGCTTCGAGCGTGATGGACCCTCCGCTCGCAAGTGTGATCACAATTCCTGTTGTTGCGCTACTACTTTGAACAAGAGCAGTAAAGATAGCTCCCGCCATAATCCCTAAAAAAGGATTTTCAAAGCTTGTTAGGATACTGTTGAATCCAGGATCGGAGCGCAAAGGCTTCATAGTATCAGACATTACTTTCATTCCATAAAAAAGTAGTCCAAATCCTAAAATGACGAACCCTAAGTTTTTTATAGTATCTTTTTTTGAAAAAAGAGCCATTAGTGATCCCGCTGCAATCAGAAGCAATGCATAATCAGTTACTTTGAATGCAACAATTTGTGCAGTTACCGTACTGCCTATATTAGAGCCGAGTATGACGCCAAGGGCTTGTGAAAAAGCAAGAAGTCCAGAATTAACAAAGCTTACCAGCATTACAGTGGTAGCGCTACTACTCTGAATCACCATCGTGACAAATGCCCCAACAACTACAGCAAGATATTTGTTAGATGTTAATTTTTCAAGGATAGTTCTCATGCTATTTCCAGCTGTCACTTTCATTCCATCGCTCATCATTTCCATTCCATACAAAAACATACCCATTCCACCTAGAAGGCCAGTTGCCAACAAGAAGAAAGAGATTGAATTTGCATCACCATCAGAACCATAGAGTGATCCTGTAAAAACAAATAGTAAAATAGCAGCTGTTTTTAAAGTAAGCTTATTACGTATTGAATTCATGTAGTAAATATATATTATTATTTATTTGTTAATGAACTAATTATTTTTTGAAAAGATTTTTTAAAACGTACGAAATAATTTTCGGATTCTCTTTTAGTCGCCGAATGGAATAATCGAACCATGATTTTCCATATGGGACATAAACAGTTATTTTATATCCCTTAGATTTTAATTGATTTAAAGTGTTGCCCATTGGAACACCAAACAAAACTTGAAATTCAAATCTATCTGGTGAAATATTATTATTTCTAATCCATTCTTCAAGTTTCCAGATTAAATTTAAATCATGCGTCGCAAGACAAAGATAGCCCTTTCCATTAAAAATAGCTTGAGCTAATTTTTCAAAATTCTGATTTATTTTTAACCGATCTTTAATTGCGATTTCAGAAGACTCTTTATATATGCCTTTACATATCCGCAAATTCAAATTAGGACTGTCCAACTGTTTTATATCATCAATACTTCTATACAAGTAAGCCTGAGTGACGGTACCTATTTTTGAAAAAACTGATGATGTTTCTTGATATATTTTGTAAATATTATCAGTGTATTTTGAACTTTCCATATCAATAGTAATGCCAACATCATATTTTATTGCAGATTGAGCCAACTTCATCATTTGATCTTTGCAAAAAGAATAATCTAACTCCAAACCTAGATGTGTAAGCTTGACAGAAATTGTACTATCTAGTTTAGTATCAGCAATTGCCTTTATTAACTCTGAGTAATGTTTCCGTATTTGAATAGCCTCATCTTTGGTTTTTATAAATTCACCAAGAATATCAATAGTTGATGAGAAGCCATTTCGATTTAGATCTTGAACTACACCTAAGACATCTTCTGTTTTCTCACCTGCTACATAAGGCTTTGCAAATGGCTTAATCACCCATCTGGGAAGAAAAGGCATAACGCGAGCTAATATAGAATTTATAAGAGGCATGTCTTAATGTAATTTAATCTTTCATTATAAAAGTCAAAAAATGTAATTGCTTTTCAATCAACTTTTCTTTCTAAATAAAAAACATAATAAAACGGTCAAGTTTATCTTGACCATCCTTGAGGAAAAGCTCTAAATTATGAGTCTCTAAATAAATAAATTTATTTATGTATCGCGACTTCGGAACTATATTTGTTTTTATTTTTATTGGCATTGCGCTGATCTATTTGCCTTTGCTTATTCAAAAACTTCTTGCTCCAAACAACCCTAACCCCGATAAGTTAGCCACATATGAGTGTGGAGAAGAATCAGAAGGTTCTGCATGGGTTCAATTCAATATCCGATTTTATGTTGTTGCTTTAATTTTTTTAATTTTTGATGTAGAGGTTGTTTTTCTTTTTCCTTGGGCAGTTGTTTTTAATGATTTAGGGTTATTGGCATTTGTTGAAATGGGAATTTTTCTCCTTATTTTACTTGTTGGCCTTGCCTATGTATGGAAACGCTCTGATTTAGATTGGGTAAAATATAATGTAAAGTACGGTCGGGGTCGCTATTCAAGCTTAATTCAAAAGTCAAATACTTCTAAGGAATAATTATGGGTGTATTAGAAAATAAATTTCAAGATAATGTAGTTGTTGCATCATTAGATAAGATTTTAGGATGGGCACGATCAACATCACCATGGTATTTCCAATTTGGTCTAGCCTGTTGCGCAATTGAGATGATGGCATCAGCCGCAAGTAGACATGACCTCGAACGAATTGGTATGATGCCACGCTCATCGCCAAGACAAGCTGACGTAATGATTGTCGCAGGCACAGTTACCATGAAAATGGCGCTTCGAGTAAAAAAATTATATGAGCAAATGGCTGACCCTAAATATGTGATATCAATGGGGAGTTGTGCAACGAGCGGTGGCCCTTATTGGCAGCATGGCTATCACGTATTAAAAGGAGTTGATTTGGTTGTTCCGGTTGATGTTTATGTGCCAGGATGCCCGCCAAGACCTGAAGCTTTGATTGAGGGTTTGTTAAAACTTCAAGAAAAGATACAAACCGAACGCCCTTTAACAAGAAAACTTGCATGACATCTATTGAAATAAAAGAGGCTCTCAAAAATCAGTTTGGTAAATCAGTGATGGATAATGATGAATTACCTGAGAATCAAATTGAGATCAATGGAGATGACTGGTTGGATATAGCAACATTCATGAGGAATGATCCCAAGCTTTCTTTTGATCAGTTAGAATGCATAACGGGCGTTGATACAGGAGAGGAAGGCCCTCTTCAGAGTCACTATAATCTACATTCAATGGAGCATCGTCATAAGATTGAGATTGTAATCAATCACGATAGGAATGAGCCCAAAGTTCCTTCAATTGAGAAGCTATGGCGAATTGGTGATTGGTTTGAAAGAGAGACTTATGACATGTTTGGCATTGAATATATTGGTCATAGAGATTTAAGAAGAATATTATGTCCAGATGACTGGGAAGGCTGGCCTTTGCGAAAAGATTATGAAACCCAAGAATCTTTTCATGGAATTGTAGTCCCAAAAATTAAGGAAGAAGAAGGATGGGAGTAGTACAAGGGGATCAAATGGTCCTCAATATTGGACCGCAACATCCTAGTACACATGGAGTATTAAGGCTTGAAGTAACTACCGATGGGGAAATCGTTTCAAAAATTACTCCCCATTTAGGTTATCTTCACCGTTGTTTTGAGAAGCATGCTGAAAATGTAACCTATGAACAGGTTATACCTTTTACTGATAGATGTGATTATTTGGCTTCAATGAATAGCAATTTTGGATATGTTGTTGCCATGGAAGAATTAATGGGGATCGAAGCTTGTGAAAGGGTGCAATATATAAGAGTCATTATGGCTGAGCTAAATCGGATCGCGAGCCATCTTCTAGCGCTTGGAGTGTATGGTCTAGATATTGGAGCATTCACTCCTTTTTTGTATATGCTGAGAGATCGAGAGCGTATATTAGATATGTTTGAATATACATGTGGCGCTCGTCTACTTTATAACTACATGTGGATTGGTGGTGTTTCTCATGACCTCCCCAAAGATTTTGAAAAAATCTGTATCGAATTTCTAGATTATTTTGAACCGCAAATAGATGAATACAACAATTTGCTTACATATAATAAAATATTTATTGAACGTACTGCAGATGTTGGCGTCATACCTGCAGATATTGCTATCAGTTATGGAGTGTCCGGTCCAAATCTTAGAGGTTCAGGTGTAAAGTGGGATGTAAGAAAGGATGAACCCTATTCGATTTATGATCGATTTGAATTTGATATTCCAACTGGAACAGGCGAATTTGGAACATTGGGTGATTGTTTTGACAGATACTGGGTTAGAATGCTTGAAGTAACTGAAAGCGTAAAAATTATTAGACAAGCTTTAAAAGATATACCGCAAGGAGATGTATTCGAAACAATGCCAAAAAAGATTCGACCTCCAGTTGGGTCAATTTATAGAAGAACCGAAAGCCCTAGGGGGGATTTGGGTTATTATATTGTTAGCGATGGAAAGCCATCGCCTACTAGAGTAAAAATGCGATCCCCTGCATTTACAGCGTTATCATGCTTAGATGAAGTTTCGAGCGGGTGGATGATTTCTGATGTATTAGCTATATTAGGAAGCTTGGATATTGTTTTAGGAGAGATTGATAGATGACGGTTGATTATCTTATTGAATTGTTCTCGGGTCTAATAAATATTCCTGTGATAACTTTTTTATTAGCGGTAACAATTGCCGGAATTCCGCTCTTTATCTTGATGGCTTTAAACGCAACCATTGCTGTGTATGTTGAACGGAAAGTTTCTGCTTTTATGATGGATCGTATAGGCCCAATGGGTCAAGGCCCAGGCTTACATGCTGGTAAATGGGGTATCCTTCAGACAATTGCTGATGCTGTTAAGTTACTTATTAAAGAAGATACAGTTCCTGCTTCCGCAGATAAATTGCTTTTTAAAATGGCGCCCTTTATCATTTTTATAGGCGCATTTTTAGGTATAGCTGCCTTGCCATTTAGCTCAGTGATTCAAGTAGTGGACTTCAATGTTGGAGTCTTTTATATAATTGCAGTTGGCTCTGTAGGGGTTATAGGAATTGTAATGGCAGGATGGGCATCAAATAATAAATGGTCCTTATATGGAGCAATGAGATCTGCTGCACAAATTATTAGCTATGAGATTCCAGCTGGGCTATCCATAATTATTCCAATCATGATGTCTGGAACCATGAATCTTCAATCATTGATTGAGTTTCAATCAGGAACGGTTTGGGGCATCCTTCCTAATTGGATAATATTTAATAATCCTTTTAGTTTTTTAGCATTTTTCATCTTTTTCATTAGCGCGGTTGCTGAAACCAATCGCACGCCTTTTGATATACCTGAAGCTGAATCAGAATTAGTGGCTGGCTGGATGACTGAATACTCAGGTTTTAGATGGGCGGTCTTCTTTTTAAGTGAATACGCAAATATGTTTGTTGTTAGCGGTCTTGCAGCTGCAGGTTTTCTTGGGGGTTGGCAGAGCCCTATACCAGGATTATTCAACTCACCTATTTGGGGACTGTTTTGGTTTACTGGAAAAATCATCTTCTTAATCTTTGTTATGATGTGGTTTAGATGGACCTTCCCCAGGTTGCGCGTAGATCAATTAATGCATGTCTGTTGGAAGGTATTTATTCCAATAGCGATGTTTAATATTTTTGGAGTTGGTATATGGAAATTAATTATAGGATAATTTATGTCTAGATATTTTTCAAATATTTATGATACCGTAAACACATTATGGACAGGGATGCAAATTACTTTTCGACATATGATTAATATTCGAAAAGATAATGTCACTCTTCAATATCCCGAAGAACGCTGGCCGAGACCTGAAAGAAATATTGGATTCAATCATGAAGATTATAATGTAATTCGTTCTAGGTTGCACGTTGATATTGATGATTGCATTGGTTGCTATAGATGCGAAAGAGCTTGCCCAGTAGATTGTATTAAAATTGAAACTATTAAGTCAGATAGAGGTGAAGATATTCCAAAAGTAAAACATACTGGTGTTACCTCAAACGGAACCAAGAAAGGATTTGTGGTAAGTCGTTTTACAATTGACATGTCAGAATGCTGTTACTGTAATTTGTGTACATATCCTTGTCCTGAGGAGTGCATTTTTATGGTTGGTGGACCAAATAGTTCAAAACACCCTATAGATTATGAGTTTTCTGAAGTGGATAGAAAAGATTTGATCTACCAATTTGCAAAAAAGTTAACCCCCAACCAAAAAGACAGCCTAACCAAGGTAGATGAAAAGGCTGAGGCCTAATGGCTGAATTTACTTTCTGGTTTATTGTTGCTCTAACTATAAGCTCTGCCTTAATGGTTGTTTCAAGCAAAAGCTTGGTCTATTCAGCGTACTCATTATTATTTACGTTTATTGGCGTAACGGCATTGTATGTGTTTTTATGGGCTGATTTCTTGGCGGTAGTGCAGGTAGTAGTTTATGTTGGTGGCATATTGGTCTTAATTATTTTTGGCATTATGCTTACAAATAAAATATCTTCTGCTAATATCAGTCATACGTCAGTTCAAAAACGGGCAGGCGTTTTTGTTGTGATTGGATTTATTGGAGTTTTAGGATATGTGATTTTTAATACCCCTTGGATTCAGCTACCAAATACTGAACCGGTGGACACAACAAGATCTATCGGTAATCTATTAATGATAGATTATCTATTACCATTTGAAGCAGCTTCCTTCTTATTACTTGGCGCATTGATTGGCGCGACAACCCTATCAAGGAAGGATGATTAATGGATAGCTTAAGTAATTATCTACTGGTTAGCGCTATCCTTTTTTCATTAGGCTTATTTGGTGTTGTTACACGTAGAAACGGTGTAGCGGTCCTAATGGGTGTAGAATTAATCCTTAATGCTGCGAATCTAAACTTCCTTGCTTTTGCTAGATTTGGTGGCATGAATATGTCGGGACATGTTTATGCTTTATTTGTCATTGTGCTGGCCGCAGCAGAAGCTGCTGTCGCCCTAGCAATTATAATTAATATTTTTAATAATTTTAATACAATCAATATTGATGATGTAAGCGAGCTAAAGCAATGATTACTGGCAATTACATCACCGATTCTTGCTTGCTGATTTTATTTTTGCCATTAATTGCTTTTATAATCAACATTTTTTTTGGTAAACGACTTCCAAGGCAAGGTGATTGGGTTTCTGTAGGCGCAATACTTATAACTTTATTGCTTGCCCTTTCACTATTTATTGGCATGCTTTCAAATTGGGATTATAAGTTTTCTCATGAGGTTTATTTTTCATGGATTGATCTCGGTGCATTTAAGATTGATCTTGGGTTTTGGGTAGATAATATAACCATTGTAATGCTTTTAGTGGTTTCTTTGATTTCCAGTATGACCCATATTTTCTCCCTTGAGTATATGAAAGGGGATATCCGCTACAATCGATATTATGCATATCTTGGACTATTTACGTTTTCAATGAATGGAATTGTATTGGCAAATAATTTAATGTCATTATATATATTTTGGGAATTGGTTGGTGTTAGCTCATATCTCTTGATTGGGCATTGGTTTGAAAAGCATTCTGCTGCTGATGCAAGTAAAAAAGCATTTCTAACAAATCGCGTTGGGGATATTGGTTTCTTTATTGGTATTATGATCATGTTCACTGCAATTGGATCATTTAATTTTCAACAACTTTTCGAAGGAGTGTCAGGCGGGTTAATTTCTGGCACATTATTAACACTTGCTGGTCTTGGTTTATTTATGGGAGCTGTTGGTAAATCATCTCAGTTTCCTTTGCATATTTGGCTCCCTGATGCGATGGAAGGACCTACACCCGTCTCAGCTTTAATGCATGCAGCTACCATGGTTGCTGCAGGTGTTTACCTTACTGTTCGCCTTTTTCCATTATTTACAGTAGAAGCATTGACAGTGATTGCTTACGTTGGCGGCTTTACAGCAATTTTTGCTGCTACAATTGCTATTACTCAAAATGATTTAAAGAAAGTTTTAGCTTACTCCACCATTAGTCAATTAGGTTATATGATTTTAGCTGTAGGCGTAGGAAATTATGTTGCTGCATTTTTTCACCTTCTAACCCATGCAATGTTTAAGGCATGTTTATTTTATGGATCAGGCTCTGTTATCCATGCTATGCACCATTCTTTACACGAATTACATGACCATGATACTGACCCTCAGGATATGAGAAATATGGGCGGCTTTAAATCAAAGATGCCGATTACAAGCCTTACAATGACAATAGCAACGCTTGCGATTGCTGGCGTCCCACTTTTTTCAGGGTTTTTATCTAAAGATGCTATATTAGCTGGAACGTTATCCTATGTCGAGCATCACCCGCAACATTGGATTTTAGCTGTATTTGGTTTTGGCGCTGCAGCTATTACGGCCTTTTATATGTTCAGATTGATATTTTTAACTTTTTATGGTGAGCCCAAAATGCCAAAAGTATTTGATGGAATTCATGAATCTCCAAAAGTAATGTCTTACCCATTAATTATTTTAGCAGCTTTGAGTGTTTTTATTTTTTACACCTTGCCCTACTTTAATCCTTTTTCAGATTATGGGTGGTTTACTAAGTTGATTAAGGCCACAAACTCTGCTGTTCCTGGAAACCCAACAGCCAAAGAGATCTATGATGGCGTTCATCATGCACATTATACCGCAATGGCCCTATCGCTAGCTGTAGCTGCTCTTGGTATCGGTTTATCATTTATGATGTATTTCAAAAAGAAATTATCAGCAGAAAACTGGGCAAATAGATTTGGATTTCTGTATAAGCTTTCCTTGAATAAATATTATTTCGATGAAAACTATAATCGGTTCCTATATCAACCATTCTTAAGACTATCCCGAGCTGTTGCCTATGTGGATTGGGATCTATATGATAAATATTTTATTAATGGGTTTGGATACATAACAAAAATCTTATCAAAAATTACAGGCCGGCTAGATTTTGATGGCCTTGATCAGACATTGGTAGATGGCATTGGACGGACAGCGCATGGTGCTGGGAAAAATTTAAAAACGGTGCAAACGGGCCGGTTGCAGAACTACATGCTCTTTGCGCTAATTGGTGTTATCATAATTTTGGTTATTCAAGCAACCTAAAGATTTTATAAAGGAAAAGATATGGATCATTTACTCAGTTGGATTATTTGGCTTCCTATCATAGGCATGGGTATTATTACCCTAATTCCTAGAGATAGATCGAATTTAATTAAACAAACTGCCGCTTTAGTATCAGGTATTCAGTTGATGCTTGCTATTTATCTATGGAGCATTTTTGATGCAAGCAATGGTAATCTACAATTTATGGAACGAGCAGAATGGATTCCTTCATTCAATATTACCTATATTTTGGGTGTAGATGGATTAAGCTTACCAATGGTATTTTTAATGGCATTAATTGGATTTATCGGTATTTTTGTAAGCTGGAATGTCACCAATGCCGTAAAGGGATATTTCTCGCTTTTTTTACTTTTAAATACAGGAGTGATGGGGGTCTTTTTAGCGTTAGATTTTTTCTTGTTTTATATTTTTTGGGAAGTCATGCTTCTGCCAATGTATTTCCTTATTGGTATGTGGGGTGGTCCGCAACGTGAATATGCAGCGATCAAATTTTTCATTTACACTTTGGCGGGCTCTGTTTTAATGCTCATTGCAATTTTGGCTCTATACTTTACTTGTGGAAATACTTTTGATATGCTTTTACTGATGGAGCGAGCGCCAGTTGCTCTAGATGGAATGTTATGGTGGGGTATGAGCGCTATCAAAGTTATTTGGGTTCTATTATTTATTGGTTTTGCAATTAAAGTTCCAGTTTTTCCTTTTCATACATGGCTACCATTAGCACATGTTGAAGCACCCACAGCAATTTCGGTTATTCTTGCCGGTGTATTGTTGAAATTAGGTGTATACGGAATGCTCAGAATCAATTATACAATGTTGCCGGACGGTGTATTTTGGTTTGCTGGAGCACTTGCAGTATTAGGCTTGATTAATGTGATCTGGGGTGCAATGTGTGCTCTGGCGCAAAAAGATTTAAAAAAGCTAGTAGCATACTCCTCAGTGAATCACATGGGCTATACTCTCCTAGGCATGGCAGCGGTAATCGCGGCTTCCGAGATGAATGGAAGTAATCTTATCAGTGCCCAAGCAGGATTAGGTGGAGCAGTCTTTCAAATGTTCAACCATGGAACTATCTCTGCGATGTTATTTATTCTTGTAGGTGTTATATATGAAAGAGCGCACCATAGAGACATTGATGGCTTTGGTGGACTTGCAACGCAAATGCCAATCTACACTGCTTTTGTAGCAGTAGCCTTTTTTGCTGGTCTTGGCCTTCCTGGCTTTAGCGGATTTGTAAGCGAAGCAATGATATTTATTGGAGCATTTCCAGTGTTTAAAGCGATTGTAATTATTTCAACTTTAGGAATACTACTCAATGCTGCATACTTCCTATGGGCTTTTCAAAGAATGTTTTTTGGACCAGCAAATGAAAAATACAATGACATCCCTGAAATTAATAGAAGAGAAGTGTTTACTTTAATCCCCCTTGCAGTTATTACCCTTTTCTTAGGTGTATATCCCAGACCTTTTTTAGATCTAATAGCTGCTACCTTGAACGTGTTAATTGATTCAGTGGTATCATTTGGCGGACTTGCCTTAGCAATGTAAATAGGTAATGGATGAATAATTTAAATAGTTTAGCATTCTTTTGGCCCGAGCTTATTTTAAGCGCTACTATACTTGTAGCTATAGTTGCAGACCTTATTTATCAAAAGAAAGATTCTTATAAGGTTGCGTATTGGTCATTAGGAGGTTTGTTTCTCACTTATTTTGCTATTCGACTTCAGGATTCTACTCCTACTACTTTATTTATGGATACCGTTGCGCTGGACCCTTTTTCACAATTTTTTAAAATACTAATTCTGCTATCAACCGCTATTGTCATCTTGATTAGTTTTATTTCTGGAGAGCTTAAAGAGTATAGATTAGGGGAATATTTTAGCATTATGACCATTATGACATTTGGTCTATTCTTGATGGTCTCATCTATTGATATTTTGATGGTATACTTATCGATTGAGATTGTTTCTATAATGTCATTCTTCCTCGCTGGTTATCTTAAACGAAAATCGACAAGCAATGAAGCTTCACTTAAATATGTGATTTATGGTGCTTTTTCTTCAGGGGTTATGCTTTATGGTTTGAGTTTGCTTTTTGGTCTTACCGGTTCAACAAATTTCTTTGAGATGCAATCTGCGATTGCAACCTTAGGACCCGAATCAAATTTAGCCTTAACTCTTGCAACGGTTTTTATATTAGTAGGGTTTGGGTATAAAATCTCAGCGGTTCCTTTTCATTTTTGGACCCCGGATGTCTATGAAGGTTCTCCTACGACTATTACAGCATATCTTTCTGTAGCCCCAAAAGCCGCAGGATTTGCACTGATGATACGTTTTTTCAATCAAGTATTTGGTAGCATGTCCTCAGGAACAATGGAATCTTGGTTATCTATCAATAATCTCCCATGGCCAGAATTAATTGCAGTTCTTTCTGCAGCTACAATGACACTTGGGAATCTTGTAGCTATACAGCAAAATAATGTAAAAAGAATGTTAGCCTATTCTAGCATTGCACATGCTGGCTACATGATGATGGCGCTTCCATTAATGTCAAGTTCTTCAATTGAAGGTGTTATGATGTATTTGATTATGTATTTATTCATGAATCTTGGCGCTTTCTTAGTTGTGATATATGTTAACGATCAAATAGGAGGTGAGGAGTTTAGTCATTTTGACGGACTAGGTTGGAAGATGCCATTGATCGGAATTACTATGACCTTATTCATGGTTGCGTTGACTGGACTACCTCCAACCGCAGGGTTCGTAGGAAAATTTTATATTTTTGCAGCCGTAATTGAAGCAGGTTCTAAATTTTATTGGTTAGCTTTTGTTGGTGTGATTAATAGTGTTATTTCATTGTATTACTATATTAGGGTTGTTAAGCATATGTATCTTTCTGGAGAGCGCAGCGATGAAATTATCAATCCTTCATCTAAGCTTATTATAGCACTCCTTCTAGTTTTAGCTATCCCGAGTTTCATTTTTGGATGGTATTTTAGCCCTGTTGCTGAATGGATTTCGCAATCTACTATTTTATTTCATGGTATGTAATAAAATGATGAGGGGTAAAATTGGCTGATATAAGTATTCGAAAAGGTCACAATATTCAAATTTCAGGTCAACCTGAAAATATTGCAGTCAAAAGTAAATCACCAAAATTAGTAGCGCTTAAACCTTATCAGTTTAAAGGAGTAAAGCCCAGGCTGCTAGTTAAAGAAGGTGATGCAGTAAAAATCGGCTCACCACTTTTTAAATGCAAATCTAATGATCAAATTTCCTTCCCTTCACCTGGAGGCGGTAAGGTGAAAAATATTGAATATGGCGAGAGGAGGCGAATTGAAAAAATTGTCATTGAATTATCTGAAAAAGAAGAGGTAGAAATAGGTAATTCTTACAAATTGGATGAAATAGATTCATTAAGTATCGAATCTGTTAAATCTGCTTTGATTGATGCTTCCATGTTTTCATTTATTCGCCAAAGACCATTCAATAATATTGCTGATCCAAAAACATCTCCTCGTGACATTTTTATTTCAGGTTGGAACACTGCTCCCTTATCAGTTAATCTTGACTTAGCCCTTAGGGGACGCCATTCCCATTTTCAAGCTGGAGTAAAGATCCTTAATAAGCTGACAGCTGGAGATGTTCATCTTTCCTACAATGAGAATACAGTTTCCGATACCCTATTAGATCTTGAAGACGTTATTAGCCATACCGTCTCAGGCCCTCATCCAGCCGGAAATGTTGGTATTCAAATTCATCATATTTCGCCAATAGGACCCAATGACCATGTATGGATTGTAAATGCTCAAGATGTAGCTAGAATTGGAAGTTTTTTTCTAACTGGTGAATTAGATACTACTTTATTGATTACAGTTGGCGGTCCAAGTATTAATCAGCCAATCCATATAAAATCAAGGCTTGGAGTAGAGGTGAAACCGTTGTTGGGCGAAAGGCTAAAAGAAGGAGAAAGTCGGATTATTTCTGGAGACGTATTGACTGGTGATAAAATTGATTTAGATGACTTTTTAGGTTTCTTTGATTCTAGTATTTCAGTAATTCAAGAGGGGGGTGAGCGTGAGTTTATGGGGATGCTTCGACCTGGAACTGCTTCTTCACGTTATAGCTTGACCAATGCGTTTTTAGGGTCGCTGGTAGGAGGTTATAATTTTAATACTCTAAAAAATGGTAGCGAAAGATATATGGTACCAATTGACTCATGGGAAGATGTTCTTCCTATGGATATTTTGCCTAACCCTCTTTATCGTGCTATTCTTGTTGAGGATATTGAGGAAATGGAGCAGTTAGGTATTTTTGAATGCGATGAAGAAGATTTTGCCCTTTGCAGTTTTGCCTGCCCAAGCAAGATTGATCTTGGTAAAGCCATTCGAGATGGACTCAACCTTATTGAGAAAGAATTATAAATGTTAAATTTCCTTCAAAATCTATTAAATAAGACTAAACCTCATTTTGAAGAAGGTGGAAGATTTGAAAAGCTTTACCCGATCTTTGAAGCTACAGATACAATTCTTTTTTCTACCGATGAGGTAACTGAATCTGGGCCTCATATTCGTGATAGTATTGATACAAAACGAATAATGATTTTGGTAGTCATATCATTGCTACCTCTTTATATGTTTGGTGCAATGAATATTGGTTATCAGAATGCTATAGCAATGGGCCTAGAAAGATCAAATTGGCAGAATTTTTGGTTTGGCTTTGGAAAGATTTTACCTATCATCGCTATAACATTTGCTTCGGGAGCATTTTGGGAGCTTCTTTTTGCAGTTATGCGAAAGCATCCAGTGAGTGAAGGATTTTTAGTGACCTGTGCATTGATTCCGCTAACCATGCCACCCAATATTCCTTTGTGGCAGATTTCTATTGCGACAACTTTTGGTATAGTAATTGGAAAGGAAATTTTTGGCGGCGTTGGAATGAATATTTTCAATCCTGCACTATTAGCCAGAGTCTTTATATTTTTTACATATCCAACTAAGATTTCCGGTGATAAAGTATGGGTCCTAGGGCCTGATGGTTATTCTGGTGCAACCGCACTATCTATACCCGCAAGCGAACTGGGTCAAAATGCTTTATCAATGTTGAATAGTGTATCTCAATTTGACTATTCTTGGTGGAATCTTTTTTGGGGCTGGGTGCCTGGATCAATAGGAGAAACCAATAAGCTACTTATTATTCTCTCTGGAATCTTCTTGATATATATCAAGATAATAAATTGGCGTGTTGTTTTTGGAGCTATGATAGGGTTGGTTTCGATGGCGCTTATAACAAATCTATTTTCTCCTTTTTCAACTAATTCCATGTTTACAATTCCCCCGCATTACCACTTAGTCATGGGTAGTTTTCTATTTGGAACAGTTTTCATGGCCACAGAACCCGTTACCGGTTGTCATACAAATCAAGGCAGATGGATATATGGAATATTGTTTGGTTCTTTAACTGTGATAATTCGCTCCATTAATCCTGCATATCCGGAGGGTGTTATGCTTTCAATATTATTTGTTAATGCATTTGCTGCTCTAATTGATTGGTTTGTTATTCAGTCAAATATTAATCGAAGAAAAGCACGACATGCATAGTAATCGTTATACATTAATCTTTACCACTCTGGTAACAATGATACTTGCCTTTATATTATCATCAGCATACTCCTCTTTAGAAGATATTACCAATAGCAACATTCAAGCAGATATTAAAAAGAATATTTTGAGCTCCTTGGGTTTTGCGCCATCAAATAAAGCTCCATGGACCACAGAAAATGTGGAACAGATATTTAAAGAATCAATAGTCTCATTTGTAGTTGATAAATCAGGTAATGTTATTCCAGGTAAACTACCTCAGGATATTGACCCTAAAGTTGACACAGAACTTTACCCTTTGTATAAAAAAATTGTAGATGGAAAGGTAGATGGATTTGCTATTCCTATTTCCGGAAAAGGACTATGGGGTACCATGTATGGATATTTTGCTATTGAATCTGATGGCGCTACGGCCAAGGGAATTACTTTTTATAAACATATTGAAACCCCCGGCCTTGGAGCTGAAGTTGACAAACCTTGGTTTCAGCAGAATTTTGTTGGAAAAAGATTTATTGATAATGATGGTAATCTGATTGGTATTCAAACAATAAAGGGCAAGGTTGATGAGTCATCTGATGAAGCTTACCATCAGGTTGATGGAATAACTGGTGCAACAATGACTTCTCGAGGATTAAATGAATTCTTATTAAAAGATTTAAAATTTTATAACCCTTATTTTGAACAAATAAGAAAGAATATTAATAGAAGCTAATGGCAATACTTAGTAAATCATCAAAAAGAGCTGTTTCTGATCCATTAATGAGTAATAATCCCATTAGCTTACAGGTTTTGGGAATTTGTTCAGCACTTGCAGTTACCACAAGGTTAGACATAGCGCTTGTAATGACGCTAGCGGTTATTGCGGTGCTTTGCGTTTCAAACACTGTCATATCATTATTAAGAAACTTAATTCCATCAAAAGTAAGAATTATCGTCCAACTATCCGTTATTGCATCTATGGTGATATTAACAGATCTTGTTTTAAAAGCCTATCTGTATGATATGAGTAAACAATTAAGCGTATTTGTTTCCTTAATTATTACTAATTGTATAATTATGGGACGAGCAGAGGCTTTTGCAATGCAAAATGGACCTTGGAAATCATTTTTAGATGGACTTGGTAATGGATTAGGGTACGGTATGATTTTGATCGCAGTTGGCTTTTTTAGAGAGCTTTTAGGAAGTGGAACTATTTATGGTTTTAAAGTAATTCCAGAATCAATGTATGCTGCTGGATATGAGAATATGGGACTAATGGTTTTAAGTCCGGGTGCTTTTATAATCCTTGGATTAATTGTTTGGGCACAAAGAATTATTGGAAAAGTTGAGCAGGAATAGAATATGGAACATTATTTAAGTTTAATTACTAAAGCGGTTTTTGTTGAAAATATTCTCTTAGCTTATTTTCTTGGTATGTGTTCGTTTTTGGCGGTTTCTAAGAAAGTTGATGCATCAATAGGCCTTGGATTTGCCGTAATATTTGTTTTGACGATTACCGCACCTGTTAATTGGTTTATTTATAGCTATCTCCTGGGTGATGGAGCCTTAGCTTGGTTAGGTTTCCCTGAGGTTAATTTAGATTTTCTTAAACCAATCGTTTTTATTGCTGTGATCGCAGCAATGGTACAGTTGGTGGAAATGGTAATTGATAAATTCTCTCCTTCGCTATACCAAAGCTTAGGAATCTTTCTGCCGTTAATTGCGGTTAACTGCTCCATATTGGGTGGATCATTATTTCTTGTTGAGCGTAATTATACATTGATGGAATCCATCGTTTTTGGCTTTGGATCTGGGCTAGGATGGTTTTTAGCTATTGTAGCTATGGCATCAATACGTTATAGACTGCGCTATTCTAATGTGCCGACTAACCTTAGGGGCGTTGGAATAACAATGCTATTAACTGGTTTGATATCTATTGCGTTTATGTCATTTGGGGGAATCCAATTATGATAACTGCTTCAACATTATTAGGTGTAGTTATTTTTAGCGGTGTGATTTTAATTCTAGTTTTAATGATAAATCTTGCGGAGTCTAAACTGCTTCCTCAGGGGGATATTTCAGTTAATATAAATGGAGATGACGATAAATCGCTACGGGTTAGACCCGGCTCAACACTTTTATCTGCGCTAGCAACAGAAAATATCTTTTTACCTTCGGCCTGTGGAGGTGGCGGTACATGTGCATTGTGTAAATGTCAGGTACATGAAGGTGGTGGTGAAATTTTACCTACAGAAAAAGGCCATATCAGTAGAGTAGAAGCAAAGGAAAATTGGCGTTTAGCTTGTCAGGTAAAAATTAAAGAAAATATGAAAGTTCATGTACCTGATGAGATATTCAATATTCAAAAATGGGATTGTACTGTTAGGTCCAACAGTAATGTTGCAACTTTTATAAAAGAATTGATATTGGAGCTTCCTAAGGGTGAAAATTTAAATTTTACAGCAGGTGGCTATATTCAAATTGATATTCCAGAATATCATCGATTAAGTTTCAAAAATTTCGATGTAGAAAAAGAATACCATGAGGATTGGGACAAGTTTAAGATTTGGGATGTAGTAGCTAATAATGATGAGGATTGTTTTAGAGCTTATTCAATGGCAAATCATCCCGCTGAAGGTAATATAATTATGCTAAACGTAAGAATTGCTACTCCACCACCTGCGTTGTGGGATCAGGTTCCGCCTGGAATAGCATCCTCTTATATTTTTAATCTAAAAAAAGGTGATAAAGTCACGATATCTGGACCATTTGGTGAATTTTTTGCCAAAGATACTAAGAGGGAGATGCTTTATTTGGGTGGTGGCGCAGGAATGGCTCCAATGAGAAGTCATCTCTTTGACCTTCTTGACACTAAAAAAACCGATCGTAAAATTACTTTCTTCTATGGAGCTCGATCAGCAAGAGAAATGTTTTACCATGACGATTTTCTCAAACTTGAAAAAGAACACCCAAATTTTAAATATATCGTAGGTTTATCTGAGCCTATGCCTGAAGATGATTGGAAAGGCCCTACTGGATTTATCCATAATGTTGCTTTAGAGGAATACCTTAAAGATCATGATGATCCATCTGAAATAGAATATTACATGTGCGGACCCCCAATGATGATTGATGCATGCGATAAAATGCTTTATGATCTTGGAGTTGAGCGAGATATGATAGCATATGATAGTTTCGGTTAATAAAATCCAGCGCATATTCTTTCAAGCTCGAGAAATTCTCTGCTTGCTTATCTTAGCTTCCTTTTTTGGATGTAGCAGTCCCAAAACATATGAAGATATTACTGGACCTGCAATGGGTACATCCTATACAATTCGTCTAGTCCCGCAAAGAGGATTAATTCCTGAAATGAACCAAATTAAGAGCCAGGTTGACTCAATTTTGAATTCTATTAATCAACAAATGTCAACCTATGTTATCAATAGTGAAATATCATTATTTAACAAAATACCTACCAGCTCAGCAATCGTTATTTCTCATGAATTTAAACTAGTAATTAATCGTGCATTATATTGGTCTGAGCTTTCAAAAGGTGCATTTGATATTTCTTCACTCCCGCTTACTTCAGTATGGAAAAAAGGTAAAGCAGATAGAGAGTATGATGAAGTCTGGCAACCTCCTACTGACTTAGAAATCACACTAGCCAAGGATAAGGTTGGTTATGATAAGATAAAATTAGTGCAAAATTCTCTTATAAAATCTCATAAAGGACTAGAGTTAGATGTAAATGCTATCGCTAAAGGTTGGGGTGTAGATCAATTATTCAATTTTATAAAATCTAAAGGATATAAAAACTTTATGATTGAGATTGGAGGCGAAATTAGAGCGTCAGGAAAAAATAATAGAGGGAAAGCTTGGCGAATTGGTATTGATGTACCTGAACCGAATATTCAGCCTGGTGAAAAAATTATTGCAGTTATTCCAATAGTAAATAATGCAATGGCCACATCGGGAAATTATAGGAATTTTTATGAATTCAATTCATCTAAATATTCCCACATAATTGATCCAAGATCTGGTTATGCAATAGAATCAAATATTTCTTCAGTAACTGTTTTAACAGCTACTTGCATGGATGCAGATGCCATTGCTACCGCACTAAATGTCATGTCTTTAGAATCGGGTAAAGAGCTTGTTGAGAGCCTTGATGGGGTAGAGGCATATTGGGTTATTAATCAAAATGAACAATTTCAAACAGTTCAGTCTTCTGGAATGAAGGTAGATTCTGGCTTTTGAGAAGGATCATCGCAATTTCCACCATCAAGACAAACGCAATTTTCTGCAACACCACCACATGAACCCTGTAAAGGCTTATTGTTAATAATAATTCCAATAGACATTCCAGCGATTGCCATACCTATTACAATGATCGTTAATATAAATTCCATACCTTAATTTAATTCAATAAATTGATATAATTCCTGTATCAATAATTAGGAAGAATACCTCTGCAATAATTAAGTTTAATTTATTCATTAACCGAAAAATATCAAAAATACTATGAAACTAATAATTACAATGATTTTATTTATTTCTAGCCTTACCGCTGGTACAGCTGGAGCTCC
>JAYZHP010000074.1:0-9156 GCA_036166415.1 Fidelibacterota bacterium
ATGAGCATATCAGACAAGAAACTTCTATGAATGAATTATCAAAATTAATTCCTTCATTCGAATTTATTGGCAATATGGGCTATGATGATGTAGCGAAAGAAAAATATCCAAATGTAGAAAAGATCAACCATGTCCATACCGCTGGCAACTCTTCAGGTATTGTTGATGGAGCGGCTTTAACACTCATTGGATCTAAAAAAATTGGAGATGAGTTAGGGCTTAAGCCACGGGCTACAATACGCTCTATTGCAACTTGCTCAACCGATCCCACAATTATGCTTACCGGGCCTGCTCCCGCAACCAAGAAGGCCTTAAAGCGCGCAAAAATGAAAATTAGTGATATTGACTTAATTGAAGTAAATGAAGCCTTTGCTGCAGTTGTATTACGGTTTATGAAAGAAATGAATATAGATAATACCGATAGTCTAAATGTTAATGGAGGTTCGATAGCGATGGGTCATCCATTGGGCGCAACAGGCTCCATGCTAATGGGAACGCTATTAGATGAATTAGAATATAGAGATTTATCGGTCGGATTAGTAACTCTGTGCGTTGCAGGCGGCATGGGTATTGCTACGATCATAGAACGAGTATAGTTGAAGATTTTATAATGGAATTTATATACAATAAAGATGACAACAATATCATAACCCTTACTATGGACATGGCAAATAAATCTGCCAATCTAATTGATGAATATTTTTTTAAATCCTTACTTGAAAATGTAATGAAACTTGAAAAAGAATCAAATTTAAAGGGAGTGATTCTTGCTTCATCTAAAAAAACATTTCTCGCAGGGGCAGATCTTGACATGCTATATAATATTAATGAAGCGAAGGCATGTTATGACATGATGGAGTCGGGCAAAGCAGTAATGAGGAGGTTTGAGCTTCTAGGCAAGCCCATCGTTGCAGTAATGAATGGAACGGCATTAGGAGGCGGTATGGAGCTTGCTCTATGTTGCCATTATAGGATTGCACTTGATAATTCAAAATCTAAATTTGGATTTCCTGAAGTCAATCTTGGAATTATGCCTGGTGGTGGTGGAGTTGCGCGACTACCGCGCCTGATTGGATTAGAATCATCTTTGCCATTATTATTAGAAGGCAGGCAGCTCAATGCAAATCAGGCAGCAAAGAAAGGACTTATAGATGAATTAGCTCCCAATGAAGCAGAAATGCTTTCAAAAGCCATATCATGGATTGATTCAAATCCTAACTTTGAACAACCTTGGGATCGGAAAAATTTTAAATTTCCTGGAGGAAATGCACATCATCCAAAAAATGCCCAAATGATTGCTATGGCTCCAGCGGTCTTAAGAAAAAAGACCCGCGGCAATTTTCCTGCACCAGAAGCAATATTAAGTGCAGTAATCGAAGGATCTTTAGTTGACTTTGAAACCGCATCTAGGATTGAATCAAGATTTTTTGTTCAATTATCGAATGGAAAAGTCTCAAAGAATATAATGAATGCAACTTGGTTTCAAATGAACGCATTGAATTCTGGAGTCAGTAGGCCTAAAGATATTGCATTAACATCAACATTAAAGGTGGGAGTTCTTGGATCGGGTCTTATGGGACATGGAATTGCATATGTGTCTGCTATGGCAGGATTAGAAGTAGTGATGACAGATGTTAATCAAGAAAGCGCAAACAATGGCTTGAAGCGCATACGTAATATTCTTGAAAGCGCTCAAAAACGTGGATTAATTGATCAAGAAAAGATGGATGCCATCTTACAAAGAATTACAGCAACCGATGATAATAAACTATTAAAAGGATGCGATTTAATTATTGAAGCAGTTTTTGAAGATAGAGATTTAAAGGCAAAGGTTACCGCTAAAGCTGAAAAGTATCTTATGGAAAATGGGGTATTTGCATCTAATACATCTTCGATACCCATTACAAGCTTAGCTGAACAATCTATTTCGCCAGAAAAATTCATAGGTATTCATTTTTTTTCTCCTGTACATAAAATGAAACTTGTTGAAATCATTAAAGGAAAAATGACTTCACCCCAAACGCTAGCTAAAGCCTTTGATTATGTATTAAAAATAAAGAAAATACCTATTGTAGTAAATGATAGTAGAGGATTTTATACATCACGTGTTTTTGAAAGATATACAGGGGAGGGTATGGCTCTTTTGACAGAAGGTAATTCTGCAAAAAATATTGAATCAGCTGGAAAACAAGCAGGTTTTCCTGTGGGCCCACTTGCAGTTATTGATGAAATAAGTATCGGCTTAGCTGCTCATATCCGTGACCAATCCTGGAAAGACTTAAAAGCAGAAGGTAAAGAGATTGCAGCGGAACCATGGGATGAGGTTATTGATTTTATGACCAAAGAGGTAAAACGTACTGGCAGAGCAGGAAACGGGGGATTTTATGAATACCCAAATAATGAAGAAAAATACCTTTGGCCCAAACTAGAAAAACATTTTCCATTATCTAAAAATCCACTCTCCCAAGAGGAAATGATTGATCGCTTTCATTTTATACAAGCCATTGAAACTGTTCGGTGTTATGAAGAGGGCGTATTGACCTCAGTGGCTGATGCTAACATTGGAAGTATTTTTGGATGGGGCTTTCCTTTGTTTAAAGGTGGCACTCTTCAATTCATTAATGATTACGGATTAAAGCAGTTTAGAGATCGCGCTCAAGATCTAAGTAAACAATACGGAAAGAGATTTTCCGTGCCTAAATTGATTGATCAAATGATTGAAAAGGGACAAACTTTTTGATGAAAAAAATTATTTTAGATCGGAACTTTATAGGAAAACAATACCCTACCATTACCTTTGATGTTGAAATTCAAACTGTGCTTTTATTTGCCAAAGCTACAGGCCAAGACGATCCTATTTATTTTGATGATGAAGCAGCTAAGAAGAACGGTTTTCCAGCTATACCGGTTCCCCCAACTTTTTTAATAGTAGTCGCCATGAAACAAGATAATCCATATCTATATTTAACAGATCTTAATGTGCCAATTGGTAGGATTTTACATGCAAAGGAGGAATATAATTATTTTAACCCCATCTATGTAGGTGACCAATTACATATGAATAGTAAAATCGATAATATCTTTGACAAAAAAAATGGAGCCCTGCAATTCGTATCTTTTTTATCAGTTTATACAAATCAAAATAATATAAAGGTTGCAGAGTCGATTTCAACATTGGTGGTAAGATGACTAGCTGGGATTATTTAAGACTTGAAATTGGCGATGCGATCCCAACGCTTGAATTAAATAAAATATCAAGATCTTCTCTAGCATTATATTCTGATGCTTCAGGGGATAATAATCCGATACATACCGATATAGATTTTGCTAAAAAATCTGGCCTTCCTGATGTAATTGCTCATGGAATGCTTATAATGTCTTATCTTGGCAGAGCGCTGACCAATGCCTTTCCACATATATCTTTAACTAATTTCTCATCTCAATTTGTTTCAATGACTCAAATAAACGATAGGTTATTTTGTTCAGGTAAAATTACCAAGAAAGAAAAAGATTCTAATAATAACATAATTCTTACTGTTTCATTACGAGTATTAAATAAAGCTGGTGAAAAACGAATCACCGGTAAAGCTACTATTTTGATTAAATCATGAGCTAGGATAAATAATATGCAATTTAATGAAGAACATATAACCTTAATGAATACTGTACGTGACTTTGCTGTTAATGAAATTCACCCGAATATTGAAGAATGGGAACGGTCTGGAATATTTCCAGCGCACTCATTATTCAAAAAATTAGGATCGCTTGATTTGCTTGGAATTACTAAAAGTAAAGAATTTGGAGGCATGGGTCTTGACTATAGCTATGGATTGGCTTTTGCAGAAGCCTTAGGCCATGCCTGGGATCTAGGCGTTATTACTGCGATTGGCGTACACACGGATATGGCGACACCTCCCATTGATCGATTTGGATCATCAGAATTAAAAGAAGAATTTTTATCTCCTGCAATTAATGGAGAATACATAGGAGCTCTTGCGGTTAGTGAAGTTGGAGGAGGTTCAGATGTTGCAGCGCTGAAAACGTCCGCACGAAAGGATGGTGATGATTATATCATTGATGGTCAAAAAATGTGGATCACAAATGCAAAACAAGCTGATTTCTTTTGCACTTTAGTTAATACCAGCAGTGAGGATCCTCATAATAATAAATCATTGATTGTCATTCCAGCCTCAGCTAAAGGATTAACAGTTGGTGACAAAATAGAAAAACTTGGGCAACACACATCAGACACAGCACCTGTGTATTTTGATAATGTTCGAGTTCCGCAGCGTTATTGCATAGGCGATGAAGGCAAGGGATTTAAAATACAGATGCAACAGTTTCAAGAAGAAAGAATGTTTCTCTCTGCTAGTGTTCTTATTGTGCTTGAACAATGTATTGCAAAGACTATTGAATATTGTCAAGATCGACATGCTTTTGGGAAAGCTATTATTGAGAATCAATCCATACAATTTAGATTAGCAGAGCTACAAACTGAAGTTGAAGCCCTTAGGGCTCTTATATATCGGGCTGCTGAAGATTTTATTTTAGGAAAGGATATGACATATCTAGCATCGATGGCGAAACTAAAAAGCGGGAGACTTACTAGAGAAGTCTCTGATGCCTGTCTTCAATATTGGGGAGGTATGGGATTTTCTTGGGAGAATCCAGCATCTAAAGTATATCGAGATGGCAGGGTTGCTTCAATCGCAGGAGGAACTGATGAAGTTATGCTGCAAATCATTTGTAAGAAAATGGAGATTGCATGAGTTCTAATTTTAAGGCATTTGTTGTAAGAGAAGATGGCGATGGTCTCTTTTCTAATGCGATTGAAAATAGAAACATCGATGATTTACCCAAAGGCGATTTGACTATTAAGGTTTCTTTTTCTTCAATCAATTATAAAGATGCATTGTCTGCTTCGGGAAATAAAGGAGTAACTAAACATTACCCTCATACACCAGGTATAGATGCAGCAGGGGAAGTAGTAGAGTCTACTAGCTCTGAATTTTCATCTGGAGATAAAGTTATTGTGACAGGTTATGATTTGGGAATGAATACTTCCGGTGGTTTTTCTGAATATATTCGCGTCCCAAATAAATGGGCAATAATGTTACCCGAATCGCTTTCTCTCAAAGAATCAATGGCTCTTGGAACTGGCGGACTAACCGCTGGCCTATGTATTAATCTGCTTAAAAATAAAAATGGCATCACCAATAAGAAAGCAATAGTAACTGGAGCTACCGGTGGGGTAGGCTGTATTGCAATTCAGCTTTTATCAAAACTTGGAGCAGAGGTAACCGCTGTAACTGGCAAAAAGAATTCAGCATCATTTCTTAATTCGTTAGGCGCCAATAGGGTAATTACCCGCGAGGAATTAAATGAGCAATTTCGCGAACCATTATCGAAAGGTCTGTACGATATAGGTATTGATGTAGTTGGCGGTAAGACCTTATCGGGCTTGCTCACATGCTTAAATCGCGAAGGTACTATAGCGTGCTGTGGAAATGTTGGTGGTGTAGCATTTGAAACCAATGTCTTTCCTTTTATTTTAAGAGGAAATAGTCTATTAGGGGTTGATTCTGCAGAAAGAAAGATCGAAGAAAAAGAATGGTTATGGAATCAATTTTCTAGTGAATGGAAAATTGAAGATATAGATCAATTTAGCCGAACTATAAGTTTGAATGATCTAGATTCTGAAATAAAAAAGATATTAGAAGGAGGGCAAACTGGTCGGGTAATTGTTCAGGCTGAATAGATTAGAATTTTGCATTGAACTTCAAAGTAAACTGCCTACCAAGCTTAGGCCCACCTATGATTTCTCGATGGACATCATCATTCATATTATTGACATTAAATAATAAATCATATTTATCATTAAATCTATAACCAAGCATCCCATCGAGGACTAAATAGCTTTCAATTTTTCCATAGTGCACACCAGCCGCCCAATCAAATTCCGGTATATATCTTGCACCTATATTACCAAATAATCCCTTTTTAGCAATGTATGCTAATTTTCCATTTAATTTAAATTTTGGAGCATTTACTGGATCATAGTCTCGCGTAAGCGGGTTGTAGAATCTATCCTTCCCAATAAATGAAACATTCACATCTAAGGTGATATTCTTTGATAAGAATGCATAAATACTGGCATCCATTCCCCATAGATTTACTTTTCCATAATTAATATTTGTAAGAATAAGCGGGGGGGATATTGGCCAATTGTCATCGGTAAGGTATGCGCCAAGCGTATCTCCGTTTTGATCTACATCCATCCATGATCCCTGCCTTGACGCTTGGGACAGTCTCCAGAAATTTGTATAAGTACCATTAACTGCATCAGTCAGGACAGTCATATTCAGAATATCATTCCATTCAGGACTTCCATATGGAATATACCTACTTCCAATGATACCATCTCCACCATCAGCCCAATTGCTTTGCTCCATTGCAGGTACGACACCCATGATTAAAGGATCAGGATTATCTACTCCATAAAAACCGTTCTTAGATGTATCAAGAAGGACTGGCGTGATCCAGGTCAGATCACTTACAAAACTTGAATAGGTACTATTATACAGATCAAGGGTCAATCTAAACTTATCAGAAACAATTCCAGAATAACCAAGCTCATAGGTCCAAACAGTTTCAGATTCAATTTCATCAATACGTGTATAGTCTTCAGGCTTTACTTCCCAACCGGGCCTTCCAAGCACAGCTGGAATCCACATCATGGACCCTTCTGGTATAGGAGCTAATTGAAATTCTGTTTTGGAATTTGCTCGAACATCCCAATACATCAAATTATCTGCTGAATCTCTAAAAAATGTATAGCCATCATCATTACCGCGGGCCATAACTGAAAAGATGCTATACTGAGCCGCTTTTACATCTAAATACAGTCCTTGAGAACTGGGTGTATTAAAAGCTTTTGCAGCGGTAAGGCGTACTGTGTGATTATCATCAGGCTTATAGAGTAGGCCAATTTTTGGCGATGCCTGAGGGATATATTTCAATGTACTTCCATCCAATGGATCATTCAAAAATGTTAGTCCATTTTTGTCATCAATAAGTCCGCTATGCAAATCTATCCTTCCAGCAAGGATAAGCTCGAGATAAGAGTTTAATTTTGTTTGGGTTTGTGCATATAGACCAAATTCATTGGTTACAAACAGCTCATCCCACTCATCCACCTCTCCATCCTTATCATTATCAACCCCATCACGCCCATAACTTTTTGGCGCTCTCCCACCTGTGCCATCTGGTAGAATGGTTCCATAAGTTTCAGGCATTGTACGTTGATAATCTCCACCCCAGATGAATTGGGTATTCATTAAATTTTTAAATTCTGTTGAGTGTTGGAATTGAAAATGGAAAAAAGTGGATCGATCTACCACAATCTCACCAGTCCTTAGGTTGCGCGTATTTCCTGAGTTGCTAGTGTTTAAATATGCTTGAGCAAACCAGTTCTTATAGATCCAGCGTCCTTGATAAAAATTATAGATCCAATCATTAGCCAAATATCGTCCAATACCCGTAATATTGATATTCGTTGCTCGCGCATGTCCAAAATTCAAGCTTACAAAATGATCTTCAGAAAAATCGTAATCCATACGAAGATCCAAGCGTTGATTGCTTATATCAAAATTTGGTAGGTCATTAATACCATCAAGATTAATATCATTAAGGATATTATCTTTTCCAAAATAGGTGGTATCGAATTTTCCATCGCCATCTCGATCAACTTTAATATCCCAACCATCCCAAATTGCGCGCCCATCATCAAAAAGATCATCTAGTTCATCACCATCCAAACCTTCTTCTCTCCATTGACGGTAATGTTCTTTCTTTTCATCAACTTCTATATATTCCCAGTCATGTGCTGTAAAACTTACAGCGGACATTTTATAGCTAAAATTATTCATCTTTCCAGCGTGGCGTACTTGCATTTTATTGAATTCTCTTGTGCCTGTCGTATATCCAACGATTGTACCTAGCGATTCTGCTGGTCGTTTGGAAATAATATTCACTACACCAGAATGTGCATTGGGACCATACAATGCTGAGGAGGGACCAAGCACTACCTCAATTTGACTCACATCATCTGAGGTAAGCGGAATTGTGTTATAGGCAATCAGTCGTAGGGAAGGGACATTGGCCATTCTTCCATCAGTCAAAGTAAGTAGCCTACTTGAAAAGCTAGAGTTAAATCCTCTAGCGCTCAAATTATAACTATCCATGCCAGACGCAGTAAAATCGACCCCTTTTATATTTTTAAAGTAATCCCCAAGGTTTGGATTGCTTTCGCTACGAATCTTAAGTTCTGATATCACAGAAATTGCTGCAGGCGCATCTGTTATTTTTTCACGCTTACCTCTACTTGCTGTCACCACATACTCCTGAAGCTGGATAGCAGAAACAGCTAGCTGTATACTTAAATTTTGATAGGTATCTGGCTTTACATCAAATACATCGATATCAGATTTATAGGTCTCATAACCAATGAATGAAACCATGATCTCGTATTTACCATTGGGTACATTATTAACCTCAAAATAACCCTCACCATCAGCTGCTGCCCCTAAGCTAGTACCAGAAAAGATGACATTTGCACCTGGCAAAGCATCGCCATTTGCTCGATCCGTAATTGTACCGAACACTTTGTTTTGCGCTAACGCTAGGTTTGAAATTAGAAGTAAGGTAGTAAATATTTTTTTCATAATTGACTTAAATGAATGAAAAAAAGGGGCAACGTTTTTTATTGCCCCTTTTTTTTTATTTAAGGATACACTAAATCTTCTGAGAGTTCAGCTATTATTAGTTAGCAGTCGTGCCTTCTGGTGCTCTTGTCCACTTTGAATTAATTGTGATAATTTCATTGGTTGGAACACATACAGCTTCACGAACCTTATAATACATCTTACCACCAGCTCCAGCAGCTGCACCACTGAATACACGGTCGCTATCATTTACAGGTACCGGCTGTTGAGGATTTGAGCTATCCACAAGTACGCTATAAGGAACGCCAAACGCAGTCTTTCCACCGCCACCAGCTAGGTTATCATAGTGCATGAATACAATCATGTCTCCTGCACCAACCGCGCCATCACCATCAAGGTCAGTTAATGGATTTTTTGCATCTGTGGCTTGAGC
>JAYZHP010000075.1:0-15836 GCA_036166415.1 Fidelibacterota bacterium
AAATTTGATAAAAGAAAAATTTCAGGGAATAAGACCCGCTCCTGGATATCCATCTTGCCCTAGCCATAAAGAAAAGGATAAAATTTGGAGCATACTTGAAGTTGAAAAGCACACAGGAATAAGCCTGACAGAAACTCGGGCTATGTATCCAGCCTCTTCAATTTGTGGCTGGTATTTTTCTCATCCAGATTCAAAATATTTCTTTATTAGAGAATCATAATTGGAATCACTGCAAACAGATTATCTTCTTGCCAAGGAAGCTGCAATAGAGGCTGGAAAGATTATAATGAAATATTTCCAAACCACCTCATACGAGGTTAAAGAAAAGAGTATTAACAACCCAGTTACAACCGCAGATTACGAAGCCAATCAAATTATCGAAGAAATACTCTTCAAAGAAAATTCTGGCTATGGCTGGCTATCAGAAGAGACTGTTGATTCGGATATTAGATTAAAAAAAGATTATGTTTGGGTAGTTGACCCTATCGATGGAACAAAAGAATTTATTGAAGGCATACCTCAATTCTCAATTAGCATAGGCCTGGTTGAGCTTGGCAAACCAATTCTAGGAGTAATATATAATCCTGCAAAAAATGAATTATTTTCAGCTATTAACAATGGAGGTGCGGAGCTAAACGGAAAATCGATAAAATGTTTGCAAACTAATCAAAACTTATCCTTGCTTGTTAGTCGATCTGAGGTAAAAAGAGGAATGTGGGACAAGTATCAACAATATTACAATAAAATAGAACCGATTGGATCAGTCGCCTATAAACTCGGATTAATTGCAGCTGGTAGAGCTGATATATTTGTTACGCTACAGCCAAAAAATGAATGGGATATATGTGCAGGCCATTGCATTATTAATGAATCAGGAGGGTCTCTTGTTGACCTATTTGGAAACAGCCGATCATACAACCTAAAAAATACGAAAATCGAACCAGGACTGATTGCGGGTAGTTCGGATTATTTTGAATCTGTATTCAAAATAATAAATATGTAATCCATTTGTTTTGACAATTTTATTATAATAATCTTTGTATGCTTTATTGTTAAATAATTGAGAATTGAGATTATCAATGAGTGATTTACCTAAAGATGCAATAAAATGTCTAGATAAGGGATTTGTCCGCCTAGTTGATTCAATGGGAGGCGATGATGCTATTGTTCAATCTGCAAGGGTAAGCTACGGCAAGGGAACGAGTAAATTGTCCCAAGATCGAGGATTAATTAGATATTTAATGCGACATCGCCATACAACCCCATTTGAAATGGTTGAATTTAAATTTCATTGCAAGATGCCCATCTTTGTTGCAAGACAGTGGGTTAGACATCGCACAGCAAATATTAATGAATATTCCTTAAGATACTCTGAGGCGCGTGATGAATTTTATTATCCTGATCCAGATCACATTGAATTTCAAAGTTCAATCAATAAGCAAGGGAGGATGGGTGAAGTAGATTCAGATTTGAAAAAAAAGGTTCAGAATTATTTTAAAGAAATTTCAGAGCGCAGTTTTGAGATTTACAGCGAATTAAATGAGGCGGGTGTTGCAAGGGAACTTGCACGTGCAATCCTCCCTGTCAATCTTTATACTGAATGGTATTGGAAAAATGATCTTCACAACCTTCTTCATTTTATAGGTTTGCGCTCAGATGGTCATGCACAATATGAGATTCGTATTTTTTCTGATGCAATGGCATCTTTTGTTAAGGAGGTTGCGCCATTTGCATGGGAAGCATATCAAGATTATGTCGTAAAAGGTATGAGGTTCTCAAAAATTGAGCAGTCAATATTAGAGCGAAAATTACCGGAAAGAGTTATTGTTGATATTCAAGAAGATATTGCATATCAACTAACTGCTTCATTGCATGCAAATAAACCGCGAAGTGAAAAGGACCTATATTCATTATATAAAGAGCAGGGTGGATCAGATAGTCAAGAGGATTTTGATTTGAAATGGGCATCTGGTGAAATTGAAGCGGGTAATGTTCGTGAGTTGCGCGAGTTTAAAATAAAAATTGAAAAGCTTAAGTAGATAATTAGTAGATAAATAGATTCTCTATTTAATAACTAATTAAATTATTATTATGTTTAATAGAGCAGAAATCATTGATAGGAATTTTATCAAGCTCACAAAAAACGGTAAATTTCCAAAATCTAAAACCATAGCCAACCTCTCTGATTTAAATATTCAAACTCATGATTTAATTTCAATATTTGAGTCTCAGATTTTAAGTCGACATATGGATCTTAAAGCTAGAATTCTAAAGGATGAGGGTAAATGCTTTTATACGATTGGAAGCTCTGGCCATGAAGGGAATGCTGTTTTTGGAAAAATATTTCATCTAGAAGATATCGCCTTCCTTCATTATAGAAGCACCCCTTTCTTTATTGAAAGATCCAAGCAAAGCGATGGGTCAACCCCTCTTTATGATACAGCACTTTCTTTTGTAGCATCATCTGAAGACCCAATAAGTGGAGGTCGCCATAAAGTTTTAGGAAGTAAAAAACTCAATATTCCACCTCAAACAAGCACAATTGCTAGTCATCTCCCAAAAGCTGTAGGAACTGCTGTATCTATTGATAGGGCTCGTGATTTAAAAATTGAAGAACGGCAACTTGAAGATAATAGTCTTGTCGTATGTAGTTTTGGAGATGCAAGTGCAAACCATGCCACAGCGCTTAGCGCGTTCAATACAGCTAGCCTTATACAATACAATGGTGGCCATGTACCTATTGTTTTTATTTGCGAGGACAATGGATTAGGAATTTCTGTTCCAACTGAAAATAACTGGATCGAAAAAAATTATTCTAACCGAATAGGAATTAAATATTTACAAACAGATGGCCTAAATCTTATTGATTTATATATCAAAACTATTCAAGCAGAGTCATTTTGTCGAAAAAATAGAAAACCGGTCTTTTTACATATGAAAACTATACGATTGATGGGGCATGCTGGATCAGATATTGAACTAGGCTATAAATCATTAGATGAAATAGAGTCCATAGAATTTAATGATCCATTGCTTCATTCTGCTAGACTGCTGATAGAAAATAATTGCCTCTCATCTGAAGAAGTGATAAATATATATGAGAATTATAGGAGCAGAGTGAATCAGGTCTTTGACTATGCTTCAACGCGGCCAAAGCTTATTGATGGCAAAGAAGTTATGAGTGCAATCACCAGCAATTCGAACAAACGAGTGTCTCCGCAATTGCCGAATGAAAATAGTAGAAAAAAAATATTTGGTAAAGAATATAAAAGATTGAATCAAAAACACCACATGGCAAAGTTAATTAATTATACGTTATTTGATAGCCTTCTGCAGTATTCTAATACTGTGATTTTTGGTGAGGATGTTGCAAAAAAGGGCGGTGTATATCATGTTACAGCAGATATATACAAACGATTTGGAGCGCGCAGAATTTTTGACAGCCCTCTAGATGAAACATCAATCATTGGATTTGCTACTGGGTTTGGGCATAATGGATTTGTTTCAATTCCTGAAATTCAGTTCCTAGCTTATTTCCATAATGCTGAAGATCAACTTAGAGGAGAAGCGGCGACGCTTCCATTTTTTTCAGAAGGACAGTATACAAATCCGATGGTTATCAGAATCCCAGGACTCGCCTACCAGAAAGGATTTGGGGGTCATTTTCATAATGATAATTCGTTAACTATTTTTCGAGATATTCCTGGAATAATATTAGCTGTTCCTTCCAATGGTTTAGATGCAGTTAAAATGTTGAGAGCTGCTATAAAAACAGCGCATGAAGAAAATAGAATAGTAATTTTTATTGAACCCATTGCTTTATATATGACTAAGGACTTATACAAGAGTGGTGATGGAAAATGGAGCTTTGCGTACCCAAAACTTACCGAGCAGATTGCTGTAGGTGAATCTAGAAAATATGGCAATGGGAAGGCATTAACGATATTAAGCTATGGCAATGGTTTATATTTATCCCTTCAGGCTAAAAAAGAAATTGAAAAGAAAATTAATAAAAAGATTCAAGTAATTGATTTGTGCTGGCTATCCGAAATCAATGGTGGAGAATTGTTAAAGTTAATAGGTCAATCCAATAAAGTCCTTATTGTTGATGAATGCAGAAAATCTGGTTGCTATGGCGAGGGAATTATGACTGATTTAGTATCAGCAAGCAAAAAACCCATCCAAATTAAATTGCATGCTGCAATGGATAGCTTTGTTCCATTAGGTAAGGGAGCTACATCAACTTTACCTAGTAAAGATTCAATAACTGAAACTGCACTAAAATTATTCAATGCCTAGAGAAAAAATAATAGTTATTTGCCCTGGACGTGGTTCTTATTCAAGAGAAACATCCGGTTACTTAAAAAAATATCTAAACCCATCTTTACCTGAGATTAACTTTATAGAGAAAAGAAGAAAAATTAAAAATCAACTAAGTCCGCTTGAATTAGACTCATTACCATTCAGAGCAAAAGTTCATATGGTTGGCGAAAATGCATCAGCATTAATCTATGCTTGCAGTCTTATGGATTTTACTTCAATTGATCGGGAAAAATATGAAATTATTGCTATAGCAGGTAATTCGATGGGATGGTATACAGCACTTGCGCTAAGCGGAGCAGTATTAAATGAGAACGCTTTTGAATTAATTGATACAATGGGCTCTATGATGAAGGATAAGATTATTGGCGGGCAATTAATTTATCCCATAATTGATAAAACCTGGCAAATAGATAATGAAAAAACCCTTCTTGTGATAGATGCAATCAATAAAGTAGAAGCCTATGTTTCCATTTATTTAGGTGGATATATTGTAATTGGTGGTGATAATCAGTCTTTAAAGAACCTTAAAAAGATATTACCCCCCATTGATGATTATCCTTTTCAAATCCCTTATCATGGTGCATTTCACACACCATTAATGAATACGATTTCAAAAAATGCACTTGGTATTTTTCCTAGCTCATTTTTTTCCAAGCCAACTATACCGCTTATTGATGGTCGAGGTATTATATGGGAATCATATAGCACCAACCCTCAAGATTTGTATGATTATACATTAGGTGCTCAAGTCACTAAGCCATACGATTTTACAAAATCAATTACAGTTGCCATGAAAGAGTTTTGTCCAGATAAGATAGTTCTTTTGGGTCCCGGAAACTCATTAGGAGGAGCTGTTGGTCAAATTGTAGTTCAAAACGATTGGAAAAATATCAACTCAAAAAAAATATTTTTATCCAATCAAAATCAAGATCCTTTTTTAGTTTCAATGGGAATTGCTGAACAACGAGAGATTGTTTCAATATAATTATTAAAAAGATTGTAATTTTCTGATATACTTAATGAGAGTTTTATGAAGAGTTTAGGACCTGATTTTTATAATATAACCGATCTTCTAAGTGAAGAAGAATTATTAATTCAAAAAACAGCGTTTGATTTTGTTCAATCAGAATTTATGCCACTGATCAATGAGCATTATGAAAATGCAACATTTCCAACTGAGCTTTCACAAAAATTAGGTGAGCTTGGATTTTTTGGCTCTTCACTTCCTCAAAGCTCTGGTGGGTCGGGAATTAGCAATGTTGCTTATGGATTAATTCTTCATGAACTGGAACGTGGAGATTCAGGTTTACGTTCATTTGCTAGCGTTCAAGGATCTCTGGTGATGTATCCCATACATGCTTATGGCTCAGATCAGCAGAAAGAAAAATGGTTAAAAGATTTGGGATCAGGTACGAAAATTGGTTGCTTTGGCTTAACAGAGCCTAATTTTGGATCAAATCCAGGCGGGATGGTGACTACCTGTAAAAAAGATGGTGATGATTGGATTATTAATGGAAATAAAATGTGGATTACCAATGGATCAATTGCAGATGTCGCGCTGGTTTGGGCTCGTGATGAAAATGAGACTATTAGAGGGTTTTTAATTGAAAAAGGAACTGATGGATTTTCTTCAAGTGATATTCATGGGAAATTCAGCTTACGCGCATCAATCACTTCGGAGCTATCAATGTCAGATGTACGCATTCCAGACTCCTCTAGATTGCCAAATATTGAAGGGCTAAAAGGCCCCTTAAGTTGCCTTACGCAGGCTAGATATGGAATTGCTTGGGGTATGGTTGGTGCATCTGTTGACTGCTATACTACTGCATTAAATTATTCTAAAGAAAGAAAACAATTCTCAAAACCAATTGCTGGCTATCAATTGACGCAACAAAAACTAGCTGAAATGATAACAAGAATTACTGAATCGCAATTATTAGTATACAGATTGGGTAGATTAAAAGATGAAGATAAAATGACTTTTCAGCAGGTATCCCTTGCGAAAAGAAATAATTGCGTTATAGCAAGAGATATTGCCAGGACAGCTCGTGAGATTCTTGGCGGGAATGGTATCACAATTGATTATTCTCCTATTAGACATATGGCAAATATAGAATCTGTTTTTACCTATGAAGGTACCCATGAAATGCATACACTGATTGTTGGCGAGCATGAAACTGGAATTGCAGCATACGATTCTTAATTTTATAAATTCAATTATCCCTAATACAGTCTAACTTATGTTCCAAAGTCTTACAAATAAATTTATTCCAAACCTTAAAGAATCCAGTAGATTTTACAGAGCTAAAATTGGAATTTTCCAGGGCAAAGTATCTATAACGGTAAACTCATTCTTATTTATAATAAAGCTTTCAATTGGCATAATAACTGGAGCAATTAGCTTAATTGCGGATGCTATTCATACCTTATCTGATATGATTACATCTGGAATTGTTATTTGGGGATTCAAGCAAACAGACAAGCCTGCGGATGCCCGCCATCCGTATGGGCATGGACGCGCAGAATATATAGCCACTCTTATCATTGCAGTTTTACTTTGTGTCGCTGGTATTGAATTTATTGAAGTCTCAATAGAGCGTATAAGAAATCCAATTATTTCTTCTCCAGAATGGTGGATGGTTGGAATGATAGTTTTCACAATCATCATTAAAGAAATAACCGCAAGATATGCTAAGTTTCTATCATCAAAAATAGCTTCAGGATTATTACATGCAGATGCGTGGCATCATAGGATGGATGCAATTTCAAGCACCCTTGTTATTTGCGCGTTGATTGCAGGAAAATATGGCTTCCCAACTATTGATGGTTGGGCAGGTCTTGGAGTTGCTATGCTATTAATCTATACTGGATTTGATATAGCTAGAGATTCTGTAGATGACTTAATTGGGACACCGCCAAATTCTGATGAGCTTGATAGAATAAGAGAGATTGTTTTAGGAGTATCCAATACGCTAGGCGTTCATGATATTGTTGTACATAACTATGGTCATGAAAAATATATTAGCCTTCATGTTGAAATTGATGCAAGAAAAACTGCTGCTGAAGCCCATGATATTTCAGAAGCAGTCGAAACAATACTTGAGCAATCAATGGGGGTTGAGCCAACAGTCCATATTGACCCAGTGTATCCAGATAATCCCATGGTTAAAAAAGTAAAGAAATTGCTTGAGCTTATCAGTATGGATGATGATAGAATTACGAATATTCATGATATTAGAATTGTCAATACCGATAATCACAACCTAATCCTTTTTGGTGTAAATGTTTCTCTTGGGATGAGCAGACAAGATATATTAGATCTAGACCATGAATTACAAAAAAAATTAATTGATGAATTTGGTGATTATGAAATAAAGACCAAGATTTCACCTATTCATAAACATTAAATTATACTAGACGAATTAGTAATTAACCGCAGCTTGTTTTGTGTTTTAATTATTGCACTTCCATCTTTTGAAATTCCCTTAAAAACCCCCTTTATCAATTTAGAATTATGGTAATATTCTATGTTTGAATCAATGTGTTCACATCCTAATTCCCATGCTTTTTTTATTTTTTCAATATTATTGGGAAAGTTAAGTAGTAACAGTTCAAGATTATTAAGTATAGAGCCAATTAAATATTCACGTTGAAATGTTTTTCCGCATTCAATTTTAAGTGATGAGGCATTTTGAATATTGAACTCATGCATATCATCTTTGGTTTCATTAGCATTAATTCCAATACCTATAACAATAAATTTAGATAATTTACCCATGACTTTTGATTCACATAATATTCCACCAATCTTTTTATCATTTATAATAAGATCATTTGGCCATTTTAATGAAATTTTCACTTGATGACTATCAAGCGCATTTTTAACCGCAAGACCAGCTATAATTGGGAAAAAACCTAACTGATTAGATTGAACTTTCTTATTGGTAAAAACAGTAAATGTGATACTATTATTTTTTGATGAAATCCATTTATTATTTTTTTGACCTTTTCCTTTAGACTGATAATCAGTAACAATCAATCCAGAATTAATACCATCACTGATTAATTCCCAAGCGGTAGAATTTGTAGAGGGTAAACTCTCAAAATATTTAATATTGTGGGCTAGGGAATTTGTAGATAAATCAGAAGCTATCAGATCAACTGAAAGTTTCTGATTGTTAAGCGTTTGGATCGAGCTTTTCTCTTAATTTTAGAACCATTCCTGGGCTAAGAATACCTGCAGTAGCCTTAATTGAATCTTCATTGTCCCATAAAAGTATAATCCATGACTTTGCATCACCATATTGTTTTCCAGCAATATTCCATAAATTATCACCAGGCTGAACAATATAATCAAAATAGGTTGGCTCAAAGGTTTTAGCAGCTAAACGTTCTTTTTGTAGATTGAAAAAATGATATGGATAGATCACATTAGGGTTGTCACCAATCTGTTCTTTATTCCATTCATAGATATATTTCCAGAGTTTAAAATCGCCATATTCTTTTTTTGCGATTTTTACTAAAAAATCACCTGGCTCAACCATGTATTTTTCCCATGCAAAATCTTCATATAGCATTGGAGCCATTTTCAATTCGTCTTTGGGGTCTACATCAGCTGGAGTCTCAACAGGTTCTGGCATAGGACCAGAATCAATCTGCTCATCAATGATTGGTTCATTAATTGGTTCTTGCGTAGCAAAAGTGGGCTCTTGAGGCTCGGGAAGAGTTGCGCGTTCATTTTCTACAGTTTGTTTAATTTTTTGCTCATTCTCAAGATTTAGAGGTGGCGCTGTTTGCTGAGAGCACGAAAGAATGAAAATAAAAATAAATAAATAGAAATTTAACTTATTCATAATTGAACCCATTAATAATTAATTTTTGATTAAAATTATATTTTATTTAATTACTTGATAAATCTTAAATATTTCTGGATAAAAATACAAACAAATTAATTTTGAGTGTACTCTCCAAAAGACCTTCTTAGCGCATCTGCAATCTCACCAAGAGTGCACTCAGACCTAGCAGCTTCAATGATTTTTGGAACTAAATTATCATTAGTCAATGCACATGATTCAATGCCTTCAATTTTATTATTAACTGATAGATTATCTCTTTCACTTTTGAGCTTTTTTACTTGATCTATTTGCTTATCTACAGCATCTTGATCAATTTTTTGCAAATTAATATCAATATTATCATCTTCAGTAAACTTATTAAGACCAATAATAGTTTGTTTTTTTTCATCAATAGATTTTTGATATATATATGCACTTTTAGATATTTCATTCTGCATCCAACCATTTTCTATTGCTTCAACAGCGCCACCAAGCTCATCAATTTGATTGATCAATAATCTAGCTTCATCGATGGTTTTATTTGTTAGAATTTCAATCTGCTCACTATTCCCTAAAGGATCAATATAATCAGCTAAACCTGTTTCGTGTGCAATCACTTGCTGAGTTCTCAGTGCAATTTTTGCTGAACGGTCAGTTGGCAGAGCCAATGCTTCATCATATGCATTAGTATGTAAAGATTGAGCTCCACCTAAAATTGCGGATAATGCCTGAATAGTTGTTCGTACGATATTATTCTCAACTTGTTGCGCTGCTAGAGTAGATCCTCCTGTTTGAACATGAAATCTGCACATCATAGCTTTTTCATTATTTACATTAAACCTTTCCTTCATGATATTTGCCCATATTTCTCTTGCAGCACGAAACTTTGCTATTTCTTCTAAAAAACCATTGTGAGAATTAAAAAAGAATGACAATCGACTACCAAAACGATTAGGATCTAAGCCTCTATCAACTGCTGATTGTACATAAGCTATCCCATTCGCAAAAGTAAATCCGATTTCCTGAGCAGCTGTTGAGCCAGCCTCTCTTATATGATAGCCTGATATGGATATAGGATTCCATTTTGGCATATGATTTTCACAGAAAGAAAAGATATCCGTTATTAACCTCATTGAAGGACCTGGGGGATAAATATAGGTACCTCTTACAAGATATTCTTTTAGAATATCATTTTGAACCGTGCCATTTAATTTATCAATAGAAATTCCATTTTTTTCCGCCAAAACAATATAAAAAGAAAGTAATATAGCAGCTGTTGAATTGATAGTCATTGAGGTAGAAATTTTGTTAAGGTCTATTTTTCTAAATAGTCTTTCCATATCATGTATAGATACAATAGGAACCCCTACTTTTCCAACTTCACCTATAGCCATTTCATGATCTGAATCAAATCCAATTTGAGTGGGAAGATCAAAAGCAATCGATAGACCTGAAACACCTTGATCAATTAGATATCGATAGCGTTTATTAGATTCTGCTGCAGATGTAAAGCCAGCGTATTGCCTCATTGTCCATAGCCTATCCTTATACATATTTTCATAGATTCCTCTTGTGAAAGGATATTTTCCAGCTTTTTTTGACATAGTATTCTTTTATATCCTCAAAAATTAGCTAATCGTATTGCGAGCCTTTTTAATATTACTATATGCTTCATTTACCATTTTAAATTTTTCTTCTGCCAAAGATTTCACTTCTTCACCTAAATGATTAACTTTATCAGGATGATATTTTACAGCCATTTTTCTATATGCTTTTTTAACTTCTTCATCACTTGAATCAGGAGGAATTTCCAGAATTTTATAATCAGATTCAAAATTTTTAACAAACATTGCCTTTATTGAAGAAAAATCATTCTGGTTAATATTGAGATAATTTGAAATGGTATGAATCAATTTTTCCTCATCGGAATGGATATTGCCATCAGCTAAAGATAGTCCAAATAGAATATGTATCAATTCCAGCCGACTTGGATGATCCATAGACCGTGCTATTTGTCTACATACATCCTTTAGTGGATAGTCCTGTTTTAAAATATCTTTAAACAGTATCATAAAATCATGAACCTGTTTCTTGCTAAATTCTTTAGATAAAAATTCTTTTACATAATCCAACTCAGATTTAAGCATTCTACTATCTGCTTTCATAACTGATGCAAACAGAACTAGTAACGATATTATAAAATCACCAGGTTGGGTTTTAGGATATCTATTTGATTCAAAGTAATTACTCGAACTTGCTTGTTGTGTGCTCATGCCAGCCATTGAATAACCTATGATTGCACCAATTGGACCCCCTAATACCCAGCCCAAACCACCCCAAAACATTTTTTTTCTTACGTTCAATGTATTTTATCCTTTTAAGAATGAATGAAGTTAATACAATTTTGACTTTGATTAATGAGCCTAAGAATTACTATTTAATTAATAAAATGAATCAATTCAATACAACTAAAGCAGCGCTATGGTGGCATAGAATTCGCACCAGGGGTAAATCGGGTTCAAATTCTTTATCTTTAAAGAAAAGAGGTAAGCTACCAATTGATTTTTTAATTATCCTACCAGAGCATGCAACAGAATCAGATCTCGCAAAACGATTCTTAGATTCAATGAAAAATGCACTTGGGCCAAGAAAAAAAAGAAATATGAAACTTCTTGGACCTTCAGGAATTGGCAACATTATTGAAATAAACGAATTTGAAGATTATATTCTGTATACTGAGGAAGATTTAAATAGATGGGGATTGCCAGGCAAAGAATTAATCAATACTTGTCAAAAAATTAAAGTTGATGCCATTCTTGATCTTAATCAGGAGTTTGCTACTGTCTCTGCAACTATAACAAGAACTGTCACTGCTCCACTAAAATTAGGTTTTTATAGCGAAGAAGGGGAAAAATTTTATAATATAATGGTTCGTAGAAAAGGTGAAGAATTAGCAGAGAGCGGTTTTAAAGAAATTTTTCAAATTTTAGGAATAGAATGAAAATATATGTTTTTGAAGATCAGTATGCACTGAACTTATCTCCAATTTCAGTAACTCGAGCAGTTTTTGATATTAGGATTGGCTCAGAAACATTTTTAGATCGCATACGTAATTTATTTCCCGATCAAGCCATTTCATTAATAGTTAGAGAAGAATTAGCTGATTTGGTTTCTGAAACTCATACTAATTATGATGTCAATCCTAAGGATTACGAAGATGGGCTTTGGCTATCGGGTTCAGTAATTTGGACTGAAGAAAGCATAAAATTGCTAGAACAACAAAATCTAACCTTTCATTCAGATGGTAGACTAGTAGCAGCAAATCTTTCTTCTGACGATGCGGCTAGTTGGCACGCTAAAGGAGGCCCACTGGAATCTAATTTTGATGCAATTAAATCAAGCGATATTGATGTTAATGTATGTAATTATTTATGGGATATTGTTAAGCTTGTTCCACAAACAATCATTAATGAATCAGTCAAATTAAGCCCAATTGATTCAAATGATTACACCAAAGTAAACTTATTAAATGCAGAAAAAATATTTATCAATAATGCCACTGTGATGCCTGGAGCATTGATCAACGCTGACAATGGTCCTGTAATTATTGATGATGGAGCTTTGGTGTATGGTCAAACCTATATTGAAGGGCCGGTATATATTGGAGTTGATAGCGTAATTAATCCCCTAACAAAAATCAAGAATAGTGTTATTGGTCAAAAGTGTAAAATAGGTGGTGAAGTAGATTCTTCAATTATTCAAGGGCATACAAATAAAGTTCATGATGGACATCTAGGGGATTCTTTTTTGGGGGAATGGATTAATTTAGGAGCTGGAACATCTAATAGTAACCTAAAAAATAATTATAGCTCTGTAAAAGTTCATATAAATGATCAATTAGTAGATTCAGACAGTCTTCATATTGGATGTTTCGTAGGAGATCATGTTAAAACTGCCATAGGAACGCTTATCAATACGGGATCTGTAATTGGCGTTGGATCAATGATTGCATCATATGGTTTTATACCAAAAACTATCCCTCATTTTTCATGGTACGTCAATAGAAAGCATTTGCCGGTAGATATCGATAAATTTATTGCTACTACTGAAGTTGTTAAAAGCAGAAGAGGTGAAAATTTTACTTCTACTGAAAAAGCGTTAATTAAAAAAATTTCAAACTCTTGATTGAAATTGATTGACCAACTGTAATACTCCAACTATATTCGTTTCCTGTTAAATAGGAAAAAATTAATGTTAGAAGGAATTATCTGCCCAGCCTGCGAAGGATCCCTTGAAGAAATTGATATCAAGGAATCACTAACATGTAGGCATTGTAAAACTGATTTACAAGATAGAAAATATCTAGATTTTTTAGAATACCTTATGGCAAACGGATTAGTTGAGGATCTTGATTTTTTTGATCAAAAAGTCTACAGCGAAGATGTTGAAAGACTAGAGCCTGACGATGAGGAAGATGTAGATCCAGATGATTTTGAGAAGAAAAAAGATATTTTTAGTTTATACGAGACAGAGATGGAAATTTATAAGCAAAAAGCTGAAGATGAAGAAATAAAAGGCTATGAAGATTTTGAAGGAATTGAAGAAGAATGGGAAGATTTTAATCAAAGTAAAAAACAGAAAAAACAACGGTAGGTTATCATGGAAGATAAAAAGAACATTCAACAAATAAATATTGAATTATCTCAAGAAACAAGTGAGGGTGAATATTCTAATTTTGTGGTTGTTACGCATTCTCCAGCTGAGTTTGTTATGGATTTTACTAAAATACTTCCTGGGGTTTCTAAAGCGAGAGTTCATTCTAGAGTTATTATGGCTCCACAACACACCAAAGCGTTTCTATCTGCTCTTAAGGATAATATTAATAGATATGAAAATGAACATGGGAAAATCGTTTCACCAGAGCAGGATGGTTTTGGAGAGTATCCTATAAATCCACCAGAAGATTCTTTACCAAACTAGTATTTTACCCAGCTCTTCCCAGCTTTTAGATTTCTTATTTTTATCATTACCCAGCCTGTCAAAACAGTCCAAGCTAATCCATAGCCAAGTAATCCACCAAAAAATATATCCGCTGGATAGTGAACGCCGACATATACCCTACTGAATGCTACTAGGGCTGCAATTGTAAAAAATAACTTTTTATATTTTTCATAGAAATATCCTAAGATTGTTGCCGCAGCATATATATTCGCTGCATGTGAAGAGACAAATCCATACTTACCACCCTTTGGAACTAACAATCTAATTCCATCAATTAGATCATGACTTGGCCTAAGGCGCTGAAAAAAAGGTTTAAGAATTTGAGCCGAAGAATAGTCCGCTAATATAATTCCTATGATCAGGACCACTGAAGTAATTTTACCTTTTGCGCCTCCCTTGACCGATAGAATAATTACTCCAATCAAGATTGGAATAATCCAAATATCCTGATTGGTTATAATTGGAAAAAAAACATCAAAAACTGGATTTGAAATCGTAGAATTAAAAAACATAAATATGCTTTTATCAATATTAATTAATGATTCAATCATTTTAAAAATTAGCAATACTGATCATAATAAAAAAAGCTTGTCCTATGATAAATGCATAAATAACTTTTGATAGATTTTAGCAGGATCGTTATTAAGGAAAACTGGTTGTTCCCCCGCTCCCAGTATTTCTACGATCCTGCTCTCTTTGGGGGAACATATAAGCTCAATTAATATATTATTTTTTTCTGCGTTCAATTAGCCGCTTAATTGACCAAAGCAAAGCAATTGTTCCAGCAAAGAATAAAATATTTGAAATTATTATTTGCGCTATTCTACTCATCTTTAATAAGCAAATTACCAAGTGATAATTAAAATAAATTTAATAAATAAATAAGTTTTCTGCTTTTTATATGATGATAACATAATATTATATTACTAATGAGTAAATAATGACTAGTGAAGCATATATTTTTGATTCAATTCGCTCACCGCGCGGTAAAAGGAAAAATGGATCTCTGAATGAGGTTACACCAACAGATTTGCTTTCAAAGCTCATGATCTCATTATCAGATCGGCATAATTTAGACACCTCTCTGATTGATGATGTTGTAATTGGGTGCGTAATGCCCGTGGGTGATCAAGGCGCAAATATTGGAAAAACTGCAGCTCAGTATGCTGGTTGGGATACAGATGTTCCAGGTATGCAGATCAATCGATTTTGCGGGTCTGGCCTTGAAGCGATCAATATTGCTGCGATGAAAATAAAATCGGGATGGGAAAATCTAATTGTTTCTGGCGGTGTTGAATCAATGTCTAGAGTTCCAATGGGCGCCGATGGAGGTTCAATGGTATTTGAACCCAAAGTCAGCTTAGAAACTAATTATGTTCCACAGGGTATTGGAGCAGATCTTATTGCAACAATAGATAAATTTTCCAGATCTGATTTAGATGCTTTTGCGTTAGAGTCTCACAAAAGAGCTTTGGAGGCTCAACATAATAATAAGTTTAATTCAATCATACCAATCTATGATCAGAATGGATTACTTATACTTGATAAGGATGAGCATATCAGACAAGAAACTTCTATGAATGAATTATCAAAATTAATTCCTTCATTCGAATTTATTGGCAATATGGGCTATGATGATGTAGCGAAAGAAAAATATCCAAATGTAGAAAAGATCAA
>JAYZHP010000076.1:0-47718 GCA_036166415.1 Fidelibacterota bacterium
ACTCTTCTAAAATATCTTGCTTTTCAGGATTTGGTACGGTTAATAATGATACAGCTCTATCTGCTAATCGGGCTGGCTTTTGAATATTGGAAAGCATTCCTGTATGCTCTTCGCTGAGGTTTGGTGCAATCTGAATTAGTTCTGAAAAAACCTGCCGTAAATTATTTGATAATGCATCTAATTCAACACTATCCTTTGATGATTTATCTGAAACCCGCTGAACGACTGCGCGGTAATAAGGGTCCTTTTCTTTATAGTCTAGTATTTTAACGCGATCAATTCCTTGAACTATAGCAGATTTACTATTATCAGGCATATCAAAGACTTTTAAAACCACTGCTAGCGTTCCATAGGAATACATATCGCTGGGCTGTGGATCTTCTATTGATCCATCTTCCTGTGCAACCACTACAACATGTTTTGTTTTCGAAGAAAGTTCGTTGATTAATTTTAGTGATTTATCTCTTCCTATATATATAGGAATAACCTGCTGAGGAAACAGAACCGTGTTCCTCAGGGGCATAACTGGATAAGATTCTCCCTCATCCACTAAATCATCTTTAACATTTTTTTCAAATTCGTCGGTCATTTTTTCCCTTTAGAGCTTTATACTATATAGGTCAAACATTATGCCGTTATCTATAGTATGCTTATCTGACTGAATTACTATTAATTTATGATAATTGTCTGCCAAAATGTACTACATTTCTATAATATGACATGAAATACAATCTTCTCTATATATATGAGGCATTTTCTGAGAAGAATAATCTTTATTATTGAAAGTAAAGGTTTTTGCCGATAAGTGGCAGCTAAGGCAGTTTGATTCGGTAGTATTTTTAATATGAAAAGAAAGCGGTGAAAGCCTAGGGGCTACTTTGCCATCAATCAATATCAAAGGATATTCAGTATTTTCCTCAGTTTCTGATTCAATCATCCTAAATAAGAAAAAACTAACAATAACGATAAGGATATAGATCATATTTTTTCTGAATTTAAACAACTTTTGCTAAGCGTGCTTGTTCATCTGCATGATATGAGCTTCTTACAAGTGCTCCAGATTCGACAACCGTAAAACCCATATCAAGGCCTTCTTGTTTATAAAATTTAAATTCTTCATCATTCACGTATCTTGAAACAGGTAAATGATTTTTTGTAGGCTGTAAATATTGTCCAATCGTAAAAATTTCAACACCTAGATCCACTACTTGGTGCATAGTCTTTAGTACTTCCTTTTTGCTCTCTCCTAAGCCTAGCATAATTCCAGTTTTTGTCCTTAGTCCAAAATCAACAGACTCTTTTAAGACATTTAAACTTCTCGACCAAACAGCTTGAGCTCGGACCTGTTTACTAATTCTTTCTACACACTCCACATTATGAGAAAATATTTCAGGCCTCGCTGTAAACACAACTTCTAGTGCGGAGGTATCTCCTTGAAAATCTGGGGTAAGTACCTCAACCGTACAACCTGGTACATAGCGATGGATCTGCTGAATAGTATCTGCCCAAATGGTTGCGCCAAAGTCACCTTTTAAATCATCGCGATCAACAGAGGTGATCACGACATGGCGTAGTTTCATTTTTTTGACAGCCATTGCTGTTCTATATGGCTCCATGCTGTCCACCGATTGTGGTTTTCCAGTCTTAACCGAACAAAAACCACAAGCCCGCGTGCAAATATCACCTAGGATCATTATTGTAGCGGTTCCTCTGCTCCAACATTCAAATATATTTGGACAACGCGCTTCTTCGCATACAGTATTCAGCTTATTCGATGAAACAACACCCTGGACAAATTTATAATCGTCACCATATTCGATTCGAATCTTTGGCTTATGAATTGATTGAGTAGTTAATGTTGATTTCATTTGATTACATTTACCTGTATTTATTCTAACGAACTAAATTAATAAAGGTTCTCCAAATTCATTGATTCGATATGTTTACGTATTGCATTAATAAATTGAGCGCCACCGGCACCATCAATTAATCGATGGTCAAACCCTAAGGACAAATTCATCATACTTTGTATGGCGATTGAATCGCTATTTTGATCTTCGATAACTACCGCTCTTTTTTTCACAGCCCCCACACCCAAAATTCCAACGTTGGGTTGATTGATTATTGGTGTGCCAATTGTTACATCAAATACACCAAAATTAGACACTGAGAATGTTGAACCTGATAGTTCATCTGGGCTGATATGTTTTGTGCGTGATCGCACAGCTATATCATTAAGCGCCCTACATAGACCTAAAAAATTCTTTTCTTCACAATTAAACATGACAGGGACCATTAATCCTTCTTTAAGCGCTACTGCTATCCCAAGATTAATATTCCTATGAAAGGTTATAGCAGAATTATTGATCGAGGCATTCATTTCAGGGTAGTCTTTTAAAGCTTTTATAGTAGCGTCAAGAATAAATGGTGTAAATGTGAGGCTAAAACCCTCTTGTTCTTCAAAGGAAGTATTCTTTTCATTGATATAATTTGCGATCGCGGTCATATTGACCTCATTAACAACATGAACATGAGCAGCGGTATCCAGACTTTTTTTCATATGACCAGCAATGATCTTTCGCATATGATCCATCTCTTCGGTGTGGGTTGCAGATGCGAATTGCGGCTTATTTATCGCCGCTTCTTTAGGAGCTGAATCCTTCCTTGATTTGATATATACAAGAATATCTTTTTTTGTTACCCTTCCTTTACGGCCAGTACCTTGAATCCTTTCAAGCTCATCCTGTGAAATATTATTTTCTCTAACCGTCTTCATCACAGCTCGAGTATAAAACTTATTAGAATCACTAGAAACAACGGGTTCGATTATCTTTTTATTTCTTGAGGCAGTTTTAGTTTTATCAGATTCATGATCTTTGATGGGATCAGGTATTGATTTCTTGGGATCATCTACAGTTTTTGCTTGGGTAGCTGATGATTTATCGGTTTCTAGCCTTGCTATGACCTTACCAACATCAACAACTTCATTAACGTCAGCTAAGATCTCAACTATAGTTCCAGATTCAATACAAGGAATTTCAGAGTCTACTTTATCTGTTCCTATTTCAAGAAATAGTTCATCTTTTTCGACAAAGTCTCCTACCTTTTTTCGCCATTCAAGAATCGTACCTTCAGTAATCGATTCTCCCATTTTTGGCATGACTATATCAATAATCATCAATACTCCATCAAATCATTAATTGCTTCTACTATTTGATCTGTTTGCGGTAAGACTTCAGCCTCTAATAGATCATTATAGGGCACGTGACAGTCTTTAGCAGCTACTCTTTTGATGGGCCCATCTAAATCTTCAAAAAGATCATCAGATATTTTTGCTGCAATCTCTGCCCCAACTCCACCGGTCAATGTATCCTCATGAACAATAAGAAGCTTTCCTGTCTTTTCCACAGAATGGTAAATAGCATCCCAATCTATGGGGTTGAGGGTTCTTAAGTCAATCAATTCAACGTCTCCTTCTTCCAGGCTGGATGATTTAACTGCATCAATAGATTTTTGAACCATTGCTCCCCAACAAACGATTGTCAAAGCATCGCCTTTTTCAATGGTATTTGCCTTACCGAATGGAAGTAAATAATCTTTATCAGGTTCAGGCGTTGAAGCATAACCTTGTCTGTATAGCCCTTTGTGCTCAAGGAACAAAACTGGGTCATTCATTCTAAGCGCTGTTTTCAATAATCCTTTTGCGTCCGCAGCATTGGAGGGGAATACTACCCTTATCCCAGGCATATTAAAGAAATAACTTTCAATAGATTGGCTATGATAAAGACCGCCATGAATATAACCTCCAACTGCAACTCGAATCACTAGGGGGCAATTCCAATTGCCATTTGATCTATAGCGCATACATGCAGCTTCATCGCGAATTTGCATCATTGCAGGCCATATATAATCTCCAAATTGTATCTCAACACAAGGTCTCCATCCGGTGACTGCAAGACCAATTGCGGTTCCCACAATTGAGGCTTCGGCTAGTGGTGAGTTAAATACCCGTTCTTTACCAAACTTATCTGTCAGTCCTTTTGTTGCAGTAAAAACGCCACCCTTTGGATCTGCAATATCTTCTCCATAAATAATGATCTTATTATTTTCTGTCATTTCCTCAGATAAGGCGTGGTTAATTGCATCAACCAAAACAATTTTATCATTGATAGGGTTTAAAGAAGTTTCATGCAAATCATGCATGGCTCCATATAAATGATCCAGTGCAGTGCTTGGGTCTGGATCATCCTGATCTTCTACCCATTTGACCGCCTCATCAATATATTCTTCTACTTCGGTGTTTATTTTCTTTAGATCCGTTTTGGTTAGAGCCTTAGCAGTTAAACAATCCTTTTCAAACTTAATTATTGGGTCTCTTTTTTTATCTGAATCAAGATCTTTATCGCTTCTATATTTGCGTTGATCATCAGAAGAAGAATGAGAAAGAAGTCTCACTACATGAGAAACAATCACCGAAGGGCCTTTACCTTTTCTGGCGCGATCTACCGCCTGCTGAAACGCAAGATTTGTTTCAAAGAAATCTGTTCCATCAACATCGTACTTTGATAAGTTTTTATAACCTGAAACCATATCAAATACTGAGCTACCAGATACCTGTTCAGATATATGAACACTAATCGCGTATTCATTATCCTGAATATGAAAAATAACAGGCAGTTTTTCACGGCTTGCCCAATTCAAAGCTTCATGGAATTCTCCTTCACTGGTGCTTCCTTCGCCAGATGAAACATATACTATCTCATTATTTTTTTCCCATTTGCGTGACATAGCACATCCAACCGCTTGTAAAAATTGAGTTCCGGTTGGGCTAGACTGACTAACAATCCGTAAATCTCTATGCCCATAATGCTGTGGCATTTGACGGCCACCTGAGCTTGGATCTGCATCTTTGGCTAGGAACGATAAGAGCTGTTCTTTACCTGTCATGCCTAGGCCTAGACATAATGCGGCATCCCTATAATAAGGATAAGCCCAATCTTTTGAAGAGCGCATATTATTGGCTGCTGCTAATTGAGCTGCTTCATGACCAGAACAACCAATATGAAAAAACGCTTTGCCTTGTTTCAATAAAGTCATCTCTTTTTCATCTAGCTTTCTTGCCAGTACCATATTGCGATAAATATTTAGAAGTTGTTTTTTCTGAAACCCTTGCAGTTTAGGCATTATACAGCTTCCATTTTATTTGCTGAAGAAACAATAATTTTATTGAACGCATTTACCGTACTCTTTTTTACTAGATCCATATCTTGAGGCTTTCCCAGCAATTTTTTCATCGATGTAATTCCACAATTAACAATACCGCAGGGCACTATACTATCAAAATAAGATAGATCTGTATTAACATTTAGAGAAAATCCATGCATGGTAACCCAGCGTGATATCCTTACACCTTGCGCTCCTATTTTTTCATCACCAACCCATACCCCCGTTAGCCCTTCCTTTTGATTAGCATGAATATCAAAACTAGAAAGTGTTTCAATCAAAATAGACTCTAAAGTTCTCATGAACCATGAGATATTTTTTTGATAATTATGTAAATCTAGAATTGGATATCCTACAAGCTGTCCTGGTCCATGGTATGTGATATCGCCACCTCTTTCCACATTGAATACCTTTACATTTGAATTAGCTTTCTTAAGTAGGTTATTGTTATTTGCGTTTTTTCCTAGCGTATATACCGGTTCATGCTCTACCAAAAAAAGGGTATCGGTTTCTTTACCAATCAGCACTTTATTATGAAATTCTTTTTGAAAGTCCCAGGCGGATTTATAATCCATTCTGCCTAAGTCTACAATATTGATTTTTTGGCTCATTTTCCGATAAAACTTAAAAACTCTGCCCTGGTTTCACTAGACTTTCTAAATTGACCAAGCATAGCTGAAGTTGTAGCAAAGCTATTTTGCTTTGCAACGCCACGCATCTGCATACATAAATGCCTTCCTTCCATCACCACAGCAACTCCGATAGGGTCTAGATTATCTTTGATTGTTTCTGCAATCTGATGCGTTAATCTCTCCTGCACTTGTAATCTTCTTGAATACATATCAATAATTCTAGGTATCTTAGATAGCCCTATGACTTTCCCGTTAGGGATATAGCCAACATGCGCTTTTCCAAAGAATGGTATCATATGATGTTCACACATTGAGAAAAACTCAATATCTCTTATAACAACCATATCATTGCATTCCTCATCAAAAATTGCACCATTAATTATCGCATCTACGTTCGCAGAATAGCCTTGCGTAAAATAATCCCAAGACTTAGCAACGCGTAATGGTGTTTTTAGCAAGCCTTCGCGATTAGGGTCTTCCCCTATAGAATTAATTAATTCTTCAGTGATTCGTTGAATATCATCAATTTTATCTTTCATTCTTTCCCCTTGTAATAATTTTTTACTTTCTTATAAATCCACATTGAAATAGCAATGATCAATGTTTTCATTCTTCGTGGATAGGTATTTTATCTTTTAATAAATATATCACTCCATAAATAATAGGAGTATCAATTAGTGCGATCATCATTTTAAATAACCATCCATCAATAATACCATTGAGAATCTGGTTTAGATCCCACACGCCGATAAAAAGTATCATAATAACGAGTGTGGTATCTACCAATTGTGAAGCAATTGTAGAACCATTATTTCTAAGCCATAGGTGTTTGCCATTGGTTAGTTTTTTCCAGAAATGGAATATTCTAACATCAATAAATTGAGCAATAAGGTAGGCGATCATTGAAGCCGCAATAATTCTCCAGGCATTTCTAAACACAGCATTATACGTCTGATCATTTACAACGGAATCTGGAATGGCGCTAAACAGGCCACCCAACCAAAGAAAGATCAGAACAAAAATAGAAGCAATAAACCCTGAAGCGACTACCCGATTTGCTTTTTGTTGCCCGTATAATTCTGAGATCAAATCAGTAACTAAAAAAGTAATTGGATAGGGTAGAATTCCAGCTGAAACAATAAATACTTTAAAACCTAGGTCTACAGTTACAAATTTATTAGCTATAAGGTTGCATGTTACTAGAGATGCAATAAAGATAGCAGAAAGAAGATGATAAAAATATTCTTTTATTTTTTGATCATTTTCCATAATAATCGGTAAATATGGTTGGTGTTTCGCGTAGCCTTATGCGGTGTAGGCTTGCACCTTTTAACTTAGGCTCAATTTGTTCCCATATAAATTTTACTAAATTTTCTGAACTAGGTTGTCTGTTTTTAAACCAGGCAACCTCAACATCAAATTGACTATGATCAAGAATATCAATTACATGGGTTTTTACTATATTTTTTAGATGGCCAAGATCAACAATAAATCCTGTTTCTTCATTAATAGAACCTGTGACCATGACCTCAAGGGTATAATTATGTCCATGTATTTTGGAGTCAGGGCCAAAAACATCCCAGTTCTTTTCATCAGACCAGTCTTCATGCCCATATTGATGGGCCGCATTAAAATAAAAAACTTTTGATAGAAAGGAATGGCTCATTTCGAAAACTTATATAAATTTAATTATTCAAATTTACCAATCGCTTTACAAAAACTCATTAAGAATTCTTGATCAATATTAAATAAATAGTCAAGTTAGCTTGTCTTGCTATTATTTAATATTTCGCTAACAAGGGTATCAATGTTTTTAAGTAGAGATGCGTTAGATAAAATTAGATCGCAACCAGATGATTTATATACGTCATGTACATCCTTAATGACTTTTTCAATGTATCCAATGATGAAGGATTGTGCATTAGATCTTAATTCTTTGATAAAATCATTTTGTCCGAATACCTCATCATTTAAATCCACAATTGCTAATACATAATTATTCGAGAATTGATTATGCTGTTCAATGAATTCAACATTCAAATCCATTGCAATAAGCCTATCAGAAATTTCCGTGCCTTTTTGAAAATCTTTTATATATAACGCTACGGTATTCATACTTTTATAACTTTGGAACCAGAGACCAATTAAAATTTTCTGTACTATCAATCAATGCATATTCTTTTTCAATTTTAATCAAATTCTTTTTTAATGTATTGAGATCAATAGATCTGTGAACACCTTCATATTCCATGAATTTTCCTTGAGATTTTTTTAAGAGATTTTTTGCTCCTATCATATTACCATTTTTTAGATGGACAAAGCTAACGGATAATTGGATTAAGCCTTGGACAAATTTTCTATCCGGGAAATAATAATCCGACCAAAGGTCTTCCCAAATTTCATGCGCATCAAAGAAGTTTCCATTCTGATATTCGATTTTCCCTCTTTCGAAAAGGCTATCCATCTCTTTGATATCATCCATTGTTATCCATTCTTTTCTAGCAGGTTTAATATTTGATTTGATACGAACGGTAGATAATCTTTTCTCTGTTTTATTAAATATCTAAGGGACTCTAAAAAAATTATAGCCTGATCATTATCAATCAACTCCTCAGCGATTTCAACAAAGAAATTTCCTCCATTATCATAATAATCTTGAAGGTTGCTGCTTATTTTTTCTTCATTTTCTATATATTCAATTATTTCCTGATGTTTAATCCAGTGAGATATTTCTCTTTTATAGCCAAGCGACCTAACATAATCGCCATACCATAATCGGTGCGCAGAACATTGATCAATAATTTGCAGTTCATTTTGCGATTTGAATAGATCACATTTGATTTCATTGTGATCATGCGGATCAGGCAATGGCTTCTTGGATATTTCTTTTAAAAGACATCGGGTATATGGCCATGTGTTTTTTATGTCTCGATTAAAAATATTTGAACGCAATAAATGAAAAGCAAAAGTACCAAGTCTTTCAAAATCTTGCAACGAAACCTCAACTAATACCTCTAAGCCCCCAAGTCCATTATCGCTAACCCACTGCAACCTAGCAGCTTGTTTTTCTATCTCTTCTGGAATACCTGTTTGGCAGGCATCTTCAAGATCAGAAACAAAAATTGTTAATCCAACTCCATCCTTAGCCACTTCATCCAAAATTCCTTGATCATCTTTTCGTGCTGGAAATTCATGCGCTTTTTTTTCTGAGAATTCTAAGAGTTTTTTTGAGGGGTTAGTTCGATTATCTCCAATAATATTTTTTATTGCATTCAGAACAATAATTGGGTGATTATTCGTTTTACCTGGAAAGTTTGAAATAACACATATATCGAAAAGCTCCTTAATCTTTTTTGAAAGCATTGCGCTATTTGTTTTTCTTTGGAGCGTCAAGATCGAAAAAGATGCTAAATGATAAGCCGGTTAATCTAGAAAATTCTGAGGGAAATCCTGAATTCTTATCCTTCATAGGTTTATTTGAAAATCTATCAATATTGTTCTCAGCCAAAGGGTCCCAGTTTGGATTAAATAAATCTGTAACTGGAATAGCTGATGGATCATGAAAATAGCCAAATTCCATTCCCCATCTTGGGTTTGATTGAAAACCAAATAATAGCCCAAATCGATTGCTTGTATGACCTGTAATGCCTTTTTGTATCGACATCATTCTTAGCCCAGTCCATCTAGATTTAAGAAAATCTGTATCTGTTTTTTTTGTTTTGAATTTGTAATAGGTTGCATCGAGATTATAATTTGGATTTACTGACCAGGCAAGATTAAGCATATCCCATTTATTTTTCTTTTTATACAGAACGCGACTATAATCTAATCCGGACCCATAAATTGGAAGACCAAAACGTACCCCCACTTCACTTTTATCAGAAATACCTACTCTATACCATAGATAGGGAGCAATATTCTCCATAGATAATGCATACCCTTTTTTTACTTTACCTGGTTCGGGTAAATGCGGATTAATTACCGGGTGCGATGAGCATGCATGAAAAAAAAATAAATTAAGGAAAAGAAATAAAGACCAAATTGTTTTTGTCGGAATTATTGAAACAAGATTTTTTTGGACTGGTCTTAGTAGGGACAAAAATTAAATATTATTCTTTAGCCAATCTATCGTCACTGATTTAGGCCTGGTAATAGGTATGCGTAAAGCTCTATTTATTACAATTTGAGAAACAATGCCCATTACTCTTGATAGGCTAAACAATACCGTATAGTAATTAAACTCTTTTAGGCCATAATAATAGAGTAAGGAACCAGATACTGCGTCTACATTAGGCCAAGGATTTTTGGCCTTACCATGTTCATTAAGTACAGGTGGAACGACTTCAAACAAAGCTTCAACGATTTTAAATACATCATCATCATGAATATGCTCTTTTCCAAATTTCATAAAGGCTGAAAATCGTGGATCGGGACATCGTAAAACTGCATGGCCATACCCAGGAATAACGCGTCCGTCATTTAGTCGATCCCAGCAAAACTTTACTAACTCTTCATTAGTTGGAGCTCCATTAAAATGGTCACGTATTTCCAAGACAAATTTTAAACATTCTTGATTTGCTAAGCCGTGCAACGGGCCTGCAAGGCCATTTAAACCTGCACCAATTGCTAGAAACGGTGATGACAAAGACGAAGCTACAGTTAACGAGCTAAATGCGCTAACATTTCCACCCTCATGGTCAGAATGAAGCATTAAGTATAAACGCATAAGCTTTTTAAAATCATCGTTTTCATTTACCCCTAGCATATGTGCAAAATTTCCAGCCCAATCTAAATTTGAATCAGGATCTATTCGATCTGTTTCATTAATACGTTTTCTATAGATCGCTGCGGCAATCGATGGCAAAGCTCCAATCAATTTAATCCCATCCTCTAATATCCATTTCCAATAATCATCTTTACGGGTGCCTTCATTAAATTTTTCTACAAACAAACTATCAACCCTCATGGATTGAATAGCGATGGATAGCATCGTCATTGGATGTGAATTCTCAGGCATAGCATCTATTACTTTCCATACATACTCAGGCACATCCTGATGGGCAATTAATTGATTTTGAAGATCAGCAAGTTGTTCTTGGTTTGGCAAATCCCCAGTTAACAATAAATAGAAGACCTCTTCAGGTAAGATATGAGTAATATCCATGACTGGATGCCCGCGGATAATCAATCCTTTATCTGCTGAGACGGCTGAGGTATCGCAAACCAAGCCCTTTACACCGCGCATGCCTTTAATGGCTTGCGCTACCGTAACTTCGCTGATTACCGAATCACCATTCTCATCTAGGATTTTTTTCAAATCTTTTTGCCAAGAAGGGATTTTTTCTGAAAGTATTTGTTGAAGCATTATTCTATATGTAAATAAAAGTAATAATTAAGTAGTCTAATTTATAAAAAAATAATTTATAAAATTGTTCTAATCATCGAAAATTTCAATGTAATCATCGAAAGATGATAAAATTTTATCCGCCAGTTCGCACACATTCTTTCTATATATATTTTCTGTAAAAGCAAAAAACTTGGAAACCACACCAGATGCTTTAAGCTGGTAGTCATTATATCCATCGCCTATGGCATGTACTTCACCCATCAATGATAGCGATTTGATTATTTTTGCTTTACCATTTAGATTGGTAAGTGGATTATTTTTATCAAAACCTAGCACCCTATCTTTATCATCATAAATAAATTCATTTCCAAAAACATGCTCCTTATTAATTCCGAATTCCATCAAAACCGGTAGAAGCATTTCACGAAACCCTCCAGAAACAACATATATTTTTTTATGATGCTTATAAATAAAGTCTTTATTTCTATAAAAGGAAGGTGAGACATGATCTTTTAAATTTTTTGAAACCACATGAACATCATCTCTGTTTGCCATCATGAGTTGGAGTCTTGAGTTGATAGATTCATAGAAGCTAATCTTTCCGCTCATTCCATCATTTGTGATTTGTTGTATTTTTTCTAATACGGAGCTATCAGCTCTAGTTCGATATAAAACATGGGAAGCCAATTCATCAAGGGATTCTTTAGTGATAAATGTACTATCAAAATCGATAATCAAATAATCAGGGCTCATCAAAGGTTGATTATCTGTGATTTAAGCTGTGTTGATGATAGAAATACTCTTCCAGTTTATCTAACATATGATCGATGGTAAAATTATCAGCTATATGTTTTTTTGCCACTGATCCCCAATCTAATATTTCTTCTGAGCCATGTTTATCCAATGCAAATTCAATGGTCTTGACGATTGCATCTACATTGAATGGTTCAAAAATATATCCTGTTTTTAAATGCTCCATTAGCTCAGGCACACCATTGACATTAGCGGCAAGTACAGGTCGCCCTAGCGCCATACCTTCCATTACAACATTTGGCATCCCTTCTTGCCTTGACGGCATAATAATATAGTCTGCTGCTAAAAGTATCGAATCTAGATTCTCTTGAAATCCAATAAGTTTTATACTATTGCCTAGACCATACTTTTCGATTTGACTTGTTAATTGATTATGGTCTTTCCCTGTGCCAGCAATAAGTATATGAAATGGTTTTGAAGCGCTATTTAATTTATTTGCTGCATCAATCAATAGGTCAAAACCTTTTTGTGATGTCAATCTGCCAGCGGCAACAAATATTACACTTTCTTTTTCAATATCCCACTTGGTTCTAATATCATATTTTTCAATCGAATCTCTTAATTGTAATCCATTATATATAACAGTGGTTTTGTTTTTATCCATCCAGGGAAAATCATTGTAAGCTTTTTGAATAGATTTAGAATTGGTAATGATACCATCAACTATGCCAATGGTTTTTTTATATTTCCATTTATCAGAAAATAATTGAATACCATTGCGAGCAATAATTACCGGAACCTTTGCCCATCTTGCAGCAACTCCCGCAACGCGAATATCTTTGTTAAGATTTAAAACTATGACATCGATAGAATTTTTCTTTAAAATTCTTTTAGTGTACCAGATTTTAAAAGGATTGTAGTCAGCATAGATATTTAATGGTAATATATCTAACCCTGATTCCTTTGCTCTATTTAAAAACTCAGAATTTGCCTTACCTGAAAGAATGACATTGTGCCCTCTTGCTTTTAATCCATTTGCTGCAGTAACCATCCATTTTTCACCGCCACCCCATTTATGCGTTGAAATTGAATTGCTAAAAAAAATGTTTAATTTTTTCATCCTTATTTAATCAAATTGGATATCATACAAGCGTCTATACAGTCCATCTTTTTCATATAAATCATGGTGCGAACCAACCTCAATAACATTTCCATTATCAATTACTATAATTTTATCTGCATTTTGCACAGTAGATAACCTATGAGCAATTACAAGTGCTGTTCTATCCTTCATTAATGATTCTATCGCCTTTTGAACTTTCTTTTCAGATTCTGTGTCCAAAGCAGATGTCGCCTCATCAAGAATTAATATTGAAGGGTTCTTTAATAATGCACGGGCTATGGCAATTCGCTGCTTTTGACCCCCTGATAATTTAACACCTCTTTCTCCAACAACCGTATCAAAACCATCACTTGTCTTTTCAATAAACTCTAAAGCATTTGCTGCTTCAGCAGCATTTCTAATTGCCTCATCGCTTTGATCCGGTTGCGCATAGGCAATATTATTTTTGATTGTATCATTGAAAAGGATTACTTCTTGAGTCACGATGCCCATATTGTTTCGTAAAGAGGAAAGAGAAGCTTCCTTAATATTTGTTTCATCTATTGTTATTGATCCGGAACCCGTATCATAGAATCTTGGGATTAAATCTGCAATTGTTGATTTGCCAGATCCACTTGGCCCAACAAGAGCAACCACTTCACCTTTTTTTATCTTAAAGCTAACTTTATCTAAAACAGGTCCACTTCCTTCAATATACTCAAAATGAACATCTTTAAATTCAAGTGAATCCTTGAATTGGCCTAGATCTACGGGGTCTTTTATTTCAACGATTTGCGGTTCAGTATCGAGCAAATTGAAAATACGTTCCGCTGAGGCAGCGCCAGCCTGTATCCTAATATTAACATTGCTCATCTGTTTAATTGGTCCTAGAATAGAAAATAAAATTAAAATGAAACGAATGAAGTCTTCAGGAATAAGCCCTCTTTGCATAATAACTTCAGAACCTCCATACCATAAGAGGATAACGCCAATAATCACGCCAAAACTTTCTGTAATTGGTGCAGCAATCAAATCTAACCTGGCTCGCTTAAGATGCAGCATAAGATAGTTTGAAGTTTCTTTTGAAAACTTTTTGATCTCTTCTTTTTCATTAACAAATGCCTTAACGATTCTAATTGAGCTAAGAGTCTCGCTGAGAATTTGCATAATTTGAGCAATTTTCTTTTGTGTTCGTCTTGATTTTCTTCGAATACTTTTACCAATTGCAATGATCGCAATACCAGCTAGCGGAATAATAATGATTGCAATCAATGCCAACTTCCAACTAATGATAAATAATAATGTTGCAAATGTTAAGATATTAATCGGCTCGACAAATAGTTTTTGAAAAGCGACAGATAGCGCACCTTGTAGTTGCTCAACATCATTAATTAATATTGAAGTTATTGAACCACTTTTCTCCTTATTGAAATAGCCTAATGATAACCCTTGGATATGATTATATAAACGATCTCTGATATCCTTAACGATATTCAATTGAACCATGTAAAGAAGTATATTTTTCAAATAAAGGAAGATATTCTTTACAAAGAAAACGGCTAATATTGTAAGGCAGAGCACCTTTAAAGACTCAGAAGGGGTTTCTCTTAATATTGCAAGATTTGTCCAATATTTTAGAGCTTCATTTGGAGTAAGACTATCTTTAGCTGCCCATTCAGACTGCGACTGAAGAATAGAATCGAAGTCTAACAGTATATTATTGATCAAAGTCGCAGTAAGCCAAATAGATATGCCATTTAGTAAAACAAAAATTATTGCCGATAATGATGACAATAGAATGTAGGGCCAATACGATATCATTAATCGACCCATGCGTTTATATATTGATTTAGACATTAATTTATCTTTGACATTTATCGCAAAGTATCAAAATAGAATATAAGAGAAAAATGCGATAGACAATCTATGGTTTCATTGCTGAATTTCTTGAAAAAATCATTCTTTGATGCAATATATTTGCCTCCTCAAAAAAGGGCCCGACTGTTTCAAATCCTACTTTTTGATAAAATCCAATAGCAGATTTTTGACTATTAAGAAAAATTATCTTGTCTTTAGGGATTTTATCAATAATAAATTCAGTTAATTGTTTACCAATTCCTTTTTTTCGATAGTTTTTCAATACTGCGAATCGTTCAAGTTTTATATCATTATCGACCTCTCGCCATCTAGCTGTGCCAACGGGAACTTCATCTATATAAGCAATGATATAATTTGCGCTTTCTTCAAATGCATCAATTTCAATTTCAGTAGGTATATTCTGCTCATCAATAAAAACGTTTTTTCTTATTTTAAGAATATTTTCTCGTTCTTTTTTAGTATGCACCAACTTTATTTTTACTTCCATTGTTTGAATTTCGCTTTTATATCATTTATTTTCAAGAATTTCTGCAACTTGAACTAACATACTAAAAATTGCTAATTTATACTATGCGTAGTAAAAATAAACAGATACTTGTTGTGGGTGACCGAGTGCTTATCAGACCAGACAAAGGCGAAAAAAAATCAAAAGCAGGTCTTTACCTTCCTCCAAGCGTTATTGAAAAACAAGAGATTCTTAGCGGTGTTATTGTTGAAGTTGGGCCTGGTATTCCATTGGGTAACCCTGAGGAAGATATAGATGAACCTTGGTCGGCAAATGATACCTCATCAGTAAAATATATTCCTACCCAAGCAGATGTTGGGGATATGGCTTTGTTTTTGAATAAAGCATCAATTGAAATAAAAATAGAAAATGAAGACTATCTTATTGTCCCGCAATCTGCCATTCTAATTCTAATTAGAGATGATATAAATAGCTTAGCTGACAAATAAACCTTCCTTGTCTGGTTTATATATACATATCCCTTTTTGCAGAATAAAATGCATGTATTGTGATTTTTATTCTGTAGCAGATAGAGATGAAACTATACCTTCTTTTTTTGAAGCGCTTTTCAATGAAATACGACTCTATGCTAATCATAAAGATATTTTTTTTATTGATTCCATTTTCATTGGCGGAGGAACGCCAAGTTTAATTTCACCATCAATAATGGCGCAATTAATTGAATTACTACATTTATCATTTGATCTATCTAAGGTTAAAGAATTCACCATTGAAGCAAACCCTGGAGAAGCCCCAATTGACAGCTTAAAAGAATTTCATCAAATGGGTATTAATAGACTTTCTTTGGGTGCTCAATCATTGAATCCCAAAATATTAAAATTTTTATCAAGAATTCATGATACTAAACAGATATATGAAACATTTGATAATGCTAGAACCGCAGGATTTGAAAATATTAATTGTGATATGATATTTAATATTCCAAATCAATCATTGAATACATGGAAGCATGATTTATCAAAAATAGCTTCTTTAGACCCTGAGCATTTATCCTGCTACTCATTAACAGTAGAAAATGGTACTCAGTTATACAACTTAGTAAAAAATAATAAGGTGTCAATGCCGCTTGATGATGAAAGCTTTAATTTCTATGATTGGACACAGCAATTTTTGTTAGAAAATCAATACCATCAATACGAGGTCTCTAATTGGTCAAAGGATAATAAAAAATGCTTCCATAATCTTCATTATTGGAGAATAGAGCCGTACTTAGCTTTTGGGCCTTCTGCGCATGGTTTTGATGGGCAAATTAGATATTCAAATATTCGAAATATCGATACGTATATTAAATCATTGGATAAAAATGAGCTTCCAATACAAAATCAAGAAGAGTTGACAGATAAAAATATGGCTAATGAATTAATCGGATTTGGACTGAGAATGAAAGAAGGGATTAAATTAAATAAAATACCTAATTCTCAAATTTCAATCCTAAATCATAATATTGAGAAGTTTGAATCTAAATGGGGAAAATATATGCATAATCAAAATGGGCGATTGTCTTTAAAATCAAATGGTATGCGTTTTGCTGATGCTGTAGCAATCGACCTGATAATTGAGTAGAAAAGTATTTATAAAGTATTCGAATTTAGCGAAATAGATACTGGACAATGATCAGACCCTAGTATATTTTCATGAATAGCTGCGTTTTCAACCTCTGAAATAAATGCTTCATTAACAAAAAAATAATCGATGCGCCATCCAATATTTCTCTGACGCGCTCCAGAGCGATACGACCACCATGAATATCTCTCAGGTTCTGAATGGAAATGGCGAAATGTATCTACCCATCCCGATTCAACATATTCGTCTAACTTATCTCTTTCAATTGGCATAAAGCCGGAAGTCTTTATATTTTCTTTTGGCCTGGCTAGATCAATAGGATGGTGAGCAGTATTCCAATCACCAGTTACAATAACATTGGAACCGCTTTCGACCTGTTCATTGATGATCGGTAAAAGCGCATCGTAGAAATCTAATTTGTACTGTAATCTAATTTCATCTTTTTGTCCATTGGGAAAATATATATTATATAATAAAAAATTTTCGTGCTCTGTAATTAGTACCCTTCCTTCACTATCAAATCGTTCAATCCCTAATCCTTCTTGGACATAGAATGGTTCTTCTTTACAAAAAGTTGCTACTCCACTATAGCCAGGTCTCTCAGCTGAATGCCAATATGTGTAGTATCCATGATCTTTGATCAGTGAAGTACCTAGTTGTTCTACTTTAGCTTTTGTTTCTTGAATACAGACAATATCTGGCTCCACATCATCAATCCATTCAAGGAAACCCTTTTTCTCAATTGCCCGCACTCCATTAACATTCCAGGAAAATATTGTCATAGTTTTATTAATTTGTTAATTAAATAGGAATAGTAATTTATTTAAATAATATGCCATAGTAAATTTTATTATTAATAATAATTAATTATCTACAATGTAGAAATAGAACAGCATGATAAATGAATACAGATAAAGTTAGAGATTTGATTCAAACTGGAATCATAGATTCTAAAGTAGAAGTAATTGATACCACTGGAACAAATGATCATTTTAGTGTTGTAGTAATCAGTGACTCCTTTGAAGGGCTATCGCTTATCGAACAACATCAAATGGTCTATAAAGCTGTGGGGACATATATGACGAATGAAATTCATGCTCTTGAGATCAAAACATATTCAACAAAAGCCTGGAAAGAAAAAAATTAATGAAAGCTATACTATGGATTTAAGTGAACAAATAAAATCAGAAATTAATGAAAATCCTATCATCCTTTATATGAAAGGAACTAAGGAAATGCCTATGTGTGGATTTTCTAACCAAGTGGTGCAAATACTAAATCATTATGGAGTCAATTATAAAGATGTTAATATTTTAGTTGATCCGATGATTAGAACAAAGCTCTCCGAGCAATCAGGATGGCCAACCATTCCACAATTGTTTGTTAATGGAAAACTGATTGGAGGAGCCGATATCACAATGGAACTCCACCAAAACGGCGAGCTATTAGATATTTTAGATGTTTCTGAAAATTAAGATATAACACTTGGTCATTAACTAATAACTCTTATAATTTCGCCTTCGATATTTAATGTTGGCCCGTTCGTCTAGTGGTTAGGACTCAGGATTTTCATTCCTGCAACAGGGGTTCGATTCCCCTACGGGCTACAAATTTTATGAGAATTAGATTAATTAATTCTTTCCAATGAACTTGCCGCTTCATCCATTCTTTGTCCATTTTCCAATTGGATTTCTTGTTGGAGCCTTAATTCTCCATGCTGTGCATCTAATAAGACCAAATTGGATATGCAGGGTAATTGGTCTTTGGCTAACAGGGCTTTCTGGAATATCATCTATGTTGGCCTCTATTACTGGCCAATGGGAATTCAATAAAACATTATCGCAAGACTATTCGCAAGAAATTATTCAAATACTTGAAAGGCATCAGATGTTAGGAAACATTGTTACTTGGGGAACGATAGTATTTTTTGTTATCTGGGTGAATTTATTCTTTAAGAAAATGAGCGATCATAGGATAGATCAAATTGCATTTTTTATCCTTCTTATTTTAGTAGGGATTGTTTTATTTACTGCCTATTTAGGGGGAACGCTGGTATGGAAATTTGGGGTTGGAATACAGTAAAGCTACCTATAATCCCTACCCCTTCTTAAATAAACATAAAAAGATTCATTCGTATTTGAAGAAAATAAACCATATCCTCCTACAATATTTGACCCAGGTAATGTGTAAATATTGCTTCCGAATGGATCTCCTTTTAGATAGTCATAATAGTTTTTATCCGTGGCTTGAACCGTAATTCGTTGCAATCCATAGTAATTAAAGAAAAGCCAACTCATCCTAATTGGGCCCTGTTCTATTGACCACACAAAAGGATTAGGTCTGGAAGGATTATTATTGTCATCTCTAAGATAGGCCCCCTTCCATATCACATTGACAAAACTTGTATCGTAGATCAAATTGATAAATGTAGAATCCCGTTTTCCATTCCAATTATAATCATAAAAATCTTCATCTTGCCCAGGCTCAAGGCCCATCACATCTGTATCTAAAGCGTAGGTTAGAGTACGAATTAATTTTGATGATTCATCGATCTCAAAATCCAAGGCAAACATTGGATAGGATGCAAAGCTACCAGTGAAACACTCGCCATAATTATAATCTAAGGTGTCAACTTTATTTGGTATTGGATTTCCTTCATTATCAATGTTGTTCGTATTTATCACTTTAACAGGCAAAGTTGTTCCATCGCCACAGGTATAGTCCTTTAGCTCTGTATCAGCATCAATTTTTAATGATTTAGGAATAGTTGTTTCAGCGGTCAAGGTTTTTCCATTGACTAAAACAGTCAGTTTATAATTCATACCTGGTTTAAAAATCACTGCTGGGTCAGTTTGGTATCTACCAGGATATCCTGGTAGCGGAAATGCTTGATAATCAAAACCATTCCCAGTTATCATTACATTCGCATTAGTAATCCATAATTGATCTGCATCGATTTTCTCATCAAGTGATGCTGAGCGAGAAACATAAATGGTATCATCAATCATCGGCGTGTTGCCTGAAATACTTCCAAAAACTACGTACTGCTCAATATAGGGAGATTCAGGGTCATTAAATTCTTCGCACGCTAGAAAAAATAATAAAAAAGATAAATAGATTACGTTTAATTTTTTCATTAGAAATTCCAAGTAAATCCTATAGTTGGAATAATTGGAAATAGACTAATTGCATTTCTTTGTATTCTACCTTCATCATCCTCATCAACATTTGGCTCACCTCTGTCTGGTCTTTGATTGCCATTTTTATCATGCTCATTTCGATCCCAATCATTGTCATCATCTATGCCATTATATGTATTTCCCAATGGATAGGTATATGTAAATATATTTTTTCTATTGTATGCATTAATAACTTGAATGAATAAATCAAATTTTTTCCCTTTAAATGTCAGATGCCGAACAGCGCCAAGATCTAGACGATGATAGGATGGATATCTTCCTCCGTTCCTAGTTGCTGGAATAGTTCGATAATTTTGCTGAGATTCTCCAGGAAGATTTTGAAGAAAATACCCATTAATGGGAGTAAATGCTTGTCCGCTCTGTAAAGTAAATTTTACATTGTATTCCCATTTAGAACTTGCCTGATAATTTGCTAAAACATTAATAACATGAGACCGATCCCAATTAGTAAAGTACTCTTTACCATTCATCAATTTTCTACTAACAGACCATGAATATCCAGCCCAACCACTAAGCTTTCCTGTAGATTGTTGAATAAATAATTCAGCACCATATGCATATCCATCCGCAGGGGTGAGTAGGTCTAATAAGCTTTTATTTTCAACGCTGCCATCCGTAGTTGCGCGAGACTCTTCATAAGTAAGCATATCAGTTATTTTCTTATAATATCCTTCTATCTGAAACTTTAATCCACGTCCAATGAATTGCTCATAGCCTAAAACAGCTTGTGTTGCGCGAGAGGGCTCACCGGTTTCATCAACAGCAAACCAGCTATCCAATATTTGCTGAGTAAAGTCATCTTGAAAGGTTGAAATAAACTGATGATAATTACCGATAGCAATATTAATAAATCTACTTTCATCAATAATAAATTTTGAACTAAGTCGGAGATCGGGATAGATGCCATCGCTATGGGAAGAAAATGTGATGATCCTAACTCCTGGCTCAATAATAAATCTGCTGTTCGGCTTCCATTTTATTTTTGTATATAATGCGGTTTCAAATGGTTTCGTTTGAGAATCAAAAAGGCTTTCGCCGTTAAATTTTGAATTATATTTAATATTGAGACTTTTAGCCTGAGCCCCAAAGTATACATTGATATCCTGATTATGAAAATAGGCTATGTCCCCTGAAATAGTTTGGTCTGATAACGGATTATATTCCTGGATACCTTCATCGCCACCCAATCCAAAACGAGTATAGAATTGACTATTGGCTGCCAAAAAGTTTCCGATCATTTTTTCATTAAATACGCGACGATATGCAAGGCTTACCGTTTTATTTCCCCAATCTGATTTAAGATCTAAATCTTGAAACTTTAGATCATCTACACCTCTATAAAAACTTAATGAGATCCTATCCTTTTCATTTAGATCTGTAAACACATGTCCTTGTAAATCGTAGAAATAATAAGGAAGATTAAAACTATCAGTAAATAATGGGAGAACCTTATCGAAATAAGTTCTCCTACCTGCTATCAGCCACGCACCATTTAAAAAAGGTCCTTCTAGTGTAGTTTGCGCAGTTAAAAGTGAGACGCTACTACTTCCTTCGAATTTATTTCTATTTCCTTCACGACTTCTTATATCAAGAACAGCTGATAGGCGACCACCATATTCTGCATTATAGCCTCCTTTGATAAGCTCAGCATCTTTAACTGCATCAACTATAAAATTTGAAAATAAACCACCAAGATGGGATGGGTTATATACAGTTATGCCATCAAGCAAAATCAAATTCTGATCAGTGTTTCCCCCTCTGATGACAAGTCCTGTGCTAAATTCAGAGGTCGTCAATACCCCAGGCAATGATTGAATGGTCCTAAATATATCTGGCTCAGCCAAGGATGGTTGCGATTTTAATATCCTTGGAGAAAGATTGACCCTACTTGGTTCAATTCTATTTAACCTATCAATTTCCTCTGCCGTTACATCAACCACCATCAATTCTATTGATTCCGGGCTTAAGGCAATATCAATATTTTGCGAGTAGTTTTCACTAAAATCTATTGATCTCTCAAATCGTTTATATCCTACATAGGATACTACTAATTGTGCTTGTTGATTATTAATATTTGAGAGTACGTAATAACCATTGTTGTCAGTTGCCATTCCTTGGCCACTCTCTCTAATAAAAACATTTGCTCCAATTAAGGCTTCACCAGAGGTGCTATCTGTGATGAATCCAAACACCTGGTAAGATCCCTGCTGGGAAAATATAATTCCTAGCCAAGTAATAATTGCAATACTAGTTCTTTTTAGTAATTTCACTTAAAATTTTCTCCGCATGAGTGTTAACATTCATTTTTCTATATATTTTTTCAATTTTCCCTTCTTCGTCAATTACGAATGTGATCCTTTTTGTCCAAAGAGAGCTATCCGCACCATACCTAACAGCTACTTCTTTTTTTGAATCAGATAATAAATTAAAAGGTAGCTTCCATTTTTTCTTAAACTTTTTTAGTGACCTTGGTCGGTCATAACTAATTCCAAATACCACTATATTTGATTTTTTATACTTATCATAAACGTCACGGAACCCGCAAGCCTGAATAGTTCATCCAGGTGTATCCGCTTTGGGGAAATAATAAATAACAACCCGTTGGCCAATATAGTCAGATAGATTATGAATTTTATTATCTTGGTCTTTTAATGAGAATAGTGGAGCCTTATCACCAATCTTAAGTTCGGTGCTAGGCTTTCCTGTTAATATAGAAAAACTAAGAAAAGCTAAAAGGCAGATCGAAATACAAGCAATTAGTTTCATTAATTTCAATATCCTTTAATCTTTTAGATAACTTAAAGTTTCTGTATTGTAAGGTATCCGTTCAATTTCAAAAGTATCGAAGTGCTCTTGAGAATCACAAACGTTGCTCTCAACAAGCATGGTTACCTGGTCTCTAGTAATAGGAAACCAAGCAAATTGTTCAAAGAAAAAAGCCAGCATTTTTACTCCAAAAGCAGGGGCGGGGATCATCCATTTTTTCTTACCATATGAAGCTGCCATTGTCTTTACAAGATCTTTCCAATAGTACGCTTCACCTCCAAGAGGATATGTTTTCTTTTTTGCGGAATCCATTTCAATAGATTTGACAACAAACTCAGCAACATTTTTAATATGAACTGGAGAAAGTGCAAATTTTCCAGCATTTATAGGTACAAGTCCAGTATGAAAATTTGGTGATGGAATTGGCAAGCTTAACATATCTCGCTTAAGCTGGGTACAAAATTCTGGCCTATCACCACCTCTAGGGTCTCCAAAACACAGAGATGGCCTAAATATTGTCCACTCTAATTCTGAATGCTTCAAATATTCTTCGGCAAGATATTTCGTGCTTTGATATTTAGTACCATCAAGCTTAGCGCCATTAGCGCTAATCAATATATATCGCTTTATATCAAGATCCTTAGCAAGATCAACGGTTTGCTTAACACCTTCAAACTGGGTTTGTTGAAAAGTTATCCCTTTACGAGGGAATTCACGAACCAGCCCAATGCTATAAATCACCACATCAGCAGATTTGATTGTTTTCTTCATGGCATTAGGATTATTTAAATCGCCTAATATGATCTCACACTTATCAGGTTTTAATAATTTTTTCTCTGAATTTTCACGCACCAAAAGCTTTGGCTTGTGTTTATGATTCAATAATTCATCTACAATATATGAGCCAACAAATCCCGTACCTCCAAATAGTGCAACTTTCATTATATCTTTTCCTTGATTTCTTTTTTATTAGGGTCGTAGTCATTAACTAATACTTTATCGATGACTTGTTTCCTATAATTAAATATTTTTTTCAAATCATTCTTAATCCATAAAAAATGTAATAATCTACCTAGCGCTCCAAATGGAATAACATACCTTACTATATCCTTCATTTCAACCCCTCCATTAACGGCTTTAAAAGTGTGCGTATGATGCCAAAAAGAATAGGGGCCTTTGATTTGTTCATCGGTGAATTTTTTTGGTGGGTCATAAAATGTAATCAGTGTCCTCCATCGTACTGGAATACCAGCTAGCCTTATAGTATAATCAATCAATGTTCCTTTTTCCATTAGAATTGGAGATGGTGTTATAATATTAAAGGCAAGTTTTGAAGGTGTAATTTCAGCTAAGTTTTCAGGTTTAGAAAAAAAATCAAAAACTCTTTCTAGGGGCGCATCAATGTGCTGGGTTAGATTTAATTCATAGACTTTCATGATGGAAAAATAAATGAGTTTTTAATTTCTATTTAGATTCCCTATCAATTAATTCAATGTAATTACCATTGGGATCTTTTTGATAAATATAACCAATTCCATCGCGGTGATATTTGATTTTCTTATTATTGACCAATGAATGATCAACTATCGCAAAATGATTTGGATGCTCATCTTTAGTAACCAACGCTAAATTAATATTATCAAACTTAAGCATTGCCCAAGATGCGTCCTTGTATTTTACTTTACAGTTAAATTTTTCAGTATAATATTTTACTGATTGATCTATATTTTTTACTATAACTGCTAGGTGGTCAATTTTTGATAGTTGATCATTCATATAGTTTTTGCTTTACTTTTTCTTACTTCCTTTGGCTGCACACCAAACAACTAAACCAAATCCAATCTTATTTACTGCATCACCAACATTGTAGATTAGGTCACGTGCATCAGAATTAACTAAATCAGCCATAAATGAATACCATTGTCCATCAGCAGTTCCAACTAAATATCCAAGAGGATAGATACCCCATCCTATTACAACGAACTTAAGTAATAGTCCATTAGCGTTTTGAATATTTTTACCTGCTTTTTTAGCTGCTTTTGCTACATCGCCCTGGTACACTTCATTAACAATATAGAAATAAGCAAGGCCACTGATAAGACCCCAAACTGCAGGACTATGAGACCCAAATACTGAACAAACAGATGCTTCGCCAAGATATCCTGCAACTAGCATAACTACAGAGGCTGAAACCATTTTAGTTAATCCGGTCTTGGTTAGTAGATAAAATTCAACACACATCAAAGGGACAGTTAAAATCCAATCAATATATCTGAATTCTGTTGGGCTCATATAAGAACTAACCCAAACTTCTCTCATGTAATAGTAATGAACCGCAGCAATAAGTGTGATTAAACCAGAAACTGTCATTGATAGTTTCCACTCATCACTTACTGATGATCTTTCAACGAAGAAAAATACTGTCGCTGCAAGCATAGCCACTGAACCTATGAAAAAAGTAAATCCAACAAGGTCCCCGCTTTGAAGGCTAGAGGCTAATAACATATTTACCATTATTATCTCCTTTTGTTTTAAATAATTAAAATTTTATATATAAAATTTACAATAATATGATAATAAAATTCACATATACTATCTATTAAATCCCCTCAACAAAGACAGCGCATACGTTGAGGGTATTAGTAGCATCTTTTGAAAATTATTTATTCTAATTCTACGGGTTGATAATCTTTTTGCAGGAGTTGATTGAAGTTTACTAAATAATTTTTCATAATATCTGCAAGCAAGCAATACACCAAATCGACTTGTAGATGGCAATTGATATATGCCTTTTTTTGCTTCAGTGAATTCACTAGCTATCTCAGATTCAATCAATGTTTTTACCTCCTCATTAAGATTTTGATCAATATCAAAAGCGGGGAAGTAAGTTCGTCCTTTATCAAAATAATCTTCATGAATATCTCTAAAAAAATTGACTTTTTGAAAGGCAGATCCAAGTTTCTTCGCAGAATACTCAAGTTTATCATATGCTTCTTGATTGCCTTCAACAAATATTTTTAAGCACATCAATCCAACCGCTTCTGCTGAGCCATACACATATTGATCTAACGATTTCTGCGAATGTTCTTTTTCTGTTAGATCAGATCGCATGCTAGAAAAGAAAGCTATTATTAATTCCCTATCAATCTCATACTGATTGACTACTTCTTGGAATGAATGCAGAATAAGATTAGGGCTATACTTTGTATCAATTGCGGAATATGTTGCTGATTCAAATTCATCGAGAACTGTGGCTTGATCCGTATTGAAAAAAGTATCCACAATCTCATCCGCTATTCTAACAAATCCATATATACCATAAATCGGTTTTCTAAGCTTTTTGCTTAAGGAATAAATTCCTAAGGTAAATGACGTGCTAAATGATTTTGTTACAGCTTTTGAAGACTGGTAACTAGCATGTAGATATCGTTCAATATTACTCAATTCAGATCCTTTATAATTTGATCTGCTACAATTTTCCCTGATACTAAAGCTGGGGGCATCCCAGGACCTGGCACCGTTAACTGTCCCGTATAATATAAATTATTAAGTTTACTGTTTTTTATTTTAGGTTTTAGAAACGCTGTTTGAAAAAGGGTATTTGCTAATCCATATGCATTCCCTTTGTATGAATTAAAATCAGAAATAAATTCTTCATGAGCATATGACTTACTCACTGCAATGTGATCTCTTATATTTTCACCGATCGCCTTTTCAATCCTATCTATAATCTGATCAAGATATGCTGCTCTAGATTTAGATTTATCCTTAAGGCCAGGCGCAACGGGGATTAAAACAAACAAAGTCTCACAATTTTCTGGTGCAACATTTGGGTCAGATTTTGATGTGCAGGATGTATAAAACAAAGGAGATTCAGGCCATTTGGGTTCATCATAAATATCCATAACATGATCATCAAAATCTGTATCGAAAAAAAGGCAATGATGTGGTAGGTTAATTTTTTTATTAATTCCTATATAAAACAATAAAGCACTTGGCGATATCGTTCTTTTGTTCCAGTAAGAATTAGAATAATTACGAAATTTTTCTTCCAATAACTTACTTTCAACATGCTGATAGTCTGCATTCGCTACCACAACGTCTGTGCTGTATTTATTATGATGGGAAACAACTTCAACCGCTTTTCTATCAACTGAATAGATTTTTTCAATTGGTTCATTAAATATAAATTTTACACCTTGCTCAACAGCTAAATCATGTACAGCTGAAGCTACAGATCTAATCCCGCCACTAGGATACCATGTGCCAAGGGCAATATCTGCATAGTTCATTATGCTATATAAAGCGGGGGTTTTAGATGGTTTTGCCCCTAACAATAGGCTTGGAAATTCTAGCATCTGCACAATTCTTTTATCAGAAAAATATTCGCGTATATGCTTACTAATCGGTTTAAAAATACTTAATCTTCCAAGATGTTTAATGAGATCAATACGTATATATTCTAATGGTGATAGGCTAGGTTTATAGATAAATTTTTTAACAGCTATTTCATATTTCTTTTTTGCATCTTTAAGAAAACTATCAAGAGCAATTGAAGCTCCAGGCTCTATTTTTTCTAAGCTGCTTTTGAGCGTTTCGTAATTTTCTGGAACATCAAAATATTCTCTATTGTCAAAATAGACTCTATATCCAGGGTCTAGCCTTGTAAGCGAATAATAATCGCTGGTCTTCTTTTGAAAATCTGAAAAAAATGAATCGAATAAATCAGGCATCCAATACCAGCTTGGACCCGAATCAAAAGTAAATCCATTCTCTTTATAGGTCTGCAGTCTCCCGCCATAAGTGTTATTTTTTTCAATCACCTGAACCCGGTGACCATCTTTCGCAAGGTAAGCTGCGCAGGCCATTCCAGCTAAGCCAGAACCAATAATAGTAATACTTTTTTTCACCAGGGTTGATTAATTAATAAATAATTAAGAATTTATTTTCTATAATCAAGAGGAGGTTTTCGATCGCCTAGCATTGAATAATAATTAAAACCCGGACCCCTTCTTTCAATTAATTCCGTCTTAGCCTCTTTGATTGTTGTTGGATTTTCATATAGATCAATTGCGGTACCTACAAGAACCTTAGATGCATTAATCATCCCCTTCATTCCGATACTCATACCTCCCGCAGCTACTGCCTGCCAAGTATGGGCCGATGTTCCCGGAACCCAGGTAGCAACTCTCAGTCTAGCTGTTGGTGTTTTCCAACTCACATCCCCAACATCTGTTGAGCCTTTCCCTTTTGTAAATTGGTAAGGTTGAATATTTTTTGCAGAATTCAAATCTAAACTAGGTTCAATCAGGGTTTTATAAATTTCTTTAGCAAATTTTTTCTCTGCTCTATTGTATGAGATTCCACCAACTTGAACCAAATTATCATACATCACTTTCTGAGCAACTTCATTTGGCAAGACAGGTCGATTTCCATGAATAATTTCATATTCCATTTTGGTTCCAGTGCCTAGTGCAGCAGCTTCAGCGGTATTAATTAAACGTTTCCATAATTTTTCTAAAATATCAACATCAAAATCTCTTACGTAATAAAATACTTCTGCATAATCGGGTACCACATTAGGAGCATTCCCCCCTTTTGTAATAACATAATGAATACGTGATCCATCAGGAATATGTTCACGCATTAGATTTACCATAAAATTCATTGCCTCAACAGCATCCAAGGATGAACGGGCTTTTTCAGGTGCTCCAGCTGCGTGAGCTGAATATCCATGGAATCTAAATTTTGCAGATCTGTTTGCCATAGAAGTGACAGGGCTAGCAGCATTCTTATCGGATGCATGCCAATCAAGAACAATATCTACATCATCAAACAATCCTGCGCGAACCATATAAACTTTTCCTGAGCCACCTTCCTCTGCTGGAGTGCCATAAAGTCTAATCGTACCTTTCGTATTGGTTTTAGTTAGATATTCTTTAATTGCTATCGCAGCTGCTGTGGAAGCTGTTCCAAATAAATGATGGCCACATGCATGGCCGCCTTTTTTATTGGGAATTGGTTTTCGAACAGTCGCTACATCTTGAGATATGCCAGGCAATGCATCAAACTCTGCCAAAACTCCAATAATTGGAAAACCAGATCCATATTCTGCAATAAAGGCTGTAGGAAGATCTGCTACTCCTGATTTAATACTAAAACCTTCTTGTTTGAGCGTCTTTTGTAATAAGGAAGAGCTTTTCTTCTCTTGATAGCCCATTTCAGACCAGTCCCAAATTGATTTTGCTATAGCCTCAAATTGTTTTGCTCGGTCTTGAATCGTTTGTTGAAATTCCCCTTTTGATGATTGAGATGCTACCAAGCTTAAAAAAAGTAGGGTGGTAATTATTTTTTTCATATTTGTAACTTTTCGTTTAACTATTAATATTATCTGAAAATCGCTTATTCATAAAGCCATTAATCAAATAAAATATAATCAAGATAATACCCCATTGCGTCAGGCAGGTAATAAAAAAGCTTGGACTTTCAATCATCCACCAGCTAACTAATACAATACCAACTAGAGGTGCTATATATTTTACAATAAATGGCCACCATTTTGGGAAGGGCCAATCTCCTTCACTTTCAGAGCTTACTTCATGCATCATGCGAGGCAATCCATATTTAATTGCAGCTATTGCCATTAACACTCCGGATATAATTAGGCCTACGCTCCATACAAAATCCTGGCTACCTAATATTTCTAAGCTCATCGCGGAAGGAATCCCTAAAACAAATGATGCTCCAACTATCCAAGCAACTGCTGTTGAACGCTTAACTCCAAAATCTATTAAGTTGCGCACAGCCAATTCGAGCATAGAGATTAATGATGAAAATCCAGCAAAGCTAAGCCCTAAAAAGAATAGAAGTGCTAGAGGTTTTCCAAAAGCCATTTTAGCAAATAATAGCGGCATCCATATAAATGTTAAACCAGTCGCAGCCGGCCCAGAAGTTTTCATAATCTCTAAAATTTCAGATTTTTGCATTCCCATCTCATTGCCAAGTATTGAGAAAACTGTACTAAATATCATGATTGCTGCTAGCATGGATACTAGATTGTTTCCAATCGCAGTAGTAAAAGCATTTTTTACAACACCATAACGTTTTTTTATATAAATAGCGTAGGTTAAAAATAATCCAAACCCTGCTCCGGTATCAAAAGCATTTTGAGCCAATGCGTCAACCCAAATACCTGGCCGCTTAAGCTGTGACCAGTCCGGTGTAAATAAATATGAGATTCCTTCAAAAGACCCTGGAAGGCTTACGGCGCGTACAACAGATAAAATGACGATACCAAGCAAGACAGGTATTAACACTTTATTTACTTTTTCAATCGATGATACACCCTTATATATCGCTAGACCCCCAACAGTCATCGCGACACCATGAAATAAAATAGGAAATAAGCTATCTTGAAATGAATTCCATATCATCAATGAAGCATCATTTGTTTGCGGTAAATCAGTAAAGGTAATTACTCCAAAATAATAAATATTCCAGCCCACAATTACAGAATAGAAAAAGGCAATCGCAGTTGAAACAAAGCCTACAAATCCCCCAAGAAAAGCAAATGGCTTTCCCATAAAATTAGCAAATGCGCCGATGGTTCCCATCCGCGACTGGCGGCCCATAATATATTCAACAATGATTAAGGGAATACTCCAAAGGAATAGAAACGTTACCCATGCTACAAGAAATGCACCGGCACCTTCATCGCCAGCATTGGATGCGACTATTCTAGGGAAGCGCCAGATATTTCCAGTTCCCACTGCAATACCTAGGGCGCTTAACAAAAATGTTAGCCTACTTGAAAACCGATTATTTTGATCAGACATATTTCTTTACAATAGAGTGAAATAATTTAATTTCTAAATTCAATGAAAAACATAAGATTATTACAAAAGCTATGTCACTAATACTTCACAATGTATTGGCATATCAGTTTCAAATGAATTAGGAATGAGCTCATTTCTATATTAGCTATATAGTTTTATCAAATCATCATAACCACCAATTGGCTCTCCATCAATTACTATTTGAGGAACAGTGGTTGCTTTTCCTACTTCTAATAGCTTTGAACGATCCCACCCCAGTTTTTCAATATTTATTTCTTCATATTTCCACCCTTTTTTATCAAAAAACATTTTGGCTAGATCGCAATATCTACACCAATCCGTACTATAAATAATGATTTTTTTCATTTAAAAAAAATAAACCTATTGATTAATCTTCATGCTTTTCAGCAATCAAGATGAGTTTGTGAATTGCATAGAACCCTGCAAGGGATACAACCCATCCAACAGTGAAATAAAATAATTCCATTTTTATCCTTTATCTTTAAAACAACAATACCCCATAATGTATGAGGCATTGTTGTTTGATTTTATTCTATAATCTTAATTAGTTATTTTTTGCTATAGACAAAAAATAAAGCGGCTATAATAACATTCAATCCTACCGGCACCATAAATTCAGCATTCATTGGAGCTAAATTGGTTCTTAGGTCATTGAGTTGCATCAAAATAAAAACAACCCACAATGCACCAACGACCTGACCAAAGTTAGGCATATTATCACCGCTCCACATAGGAATAACCCAGTGTAGAACTGCTAAAGAAAGCAAGCTTACGCCAAATCCTCGCATAATACTTTTGAGCTCAGTAGAAAGTGTAAATCCATATATATTAGCCATATCTGGCATAAACATATTCATTAGTGCCCACATTAACAGCCATACAGCTCCAATTTTAAATACTAGTGAAAGGTTCATATTATCCTCCTCGTTTATTTTTTTGATACAAAATCTAATGCTAGCGAGTTAATACAATATCGTAAACCAGTTGGCTTTGGTCCATCTGCAAAGACGTGCCCTAAGTGTGAATCGCATTTTGCACAGGTTACTTCGATACGTTTCATTCCAAAGCTATAATCTGTTTTTGTGTTTACTTTTGTTTTATCAAGAGCATCATAAAAAGCTGGCCATCCAGACCCTGAATCGTATTTTGTTTCAGAGCTAAATAGTTGATTATCGCAACCGGCGCATATATAAACACCATCTTCTTTATGATTATAGTACTTTCCTGTAAACGCACGTTCGGTACCTTTCTCTCTAAGAATTTGGTACTCAGCGGGAGTGAGACATGTTTGCCATTCTTTATCGGTTTTTTCGACTTTATCCATAAATATCCCTTCTGCTGGTTTTTGATCAACTTGAGCAATCAAATGGAATGCTAAGCAATAAATAGAAATAATTATCATTTTTTTCATGATTAAATATACTTTATTAATAACTTAATTAAACGTTTTACCCTTGAAGTGTATGGTGGGTATAGTAATTTTAATGGACTTAACCTTGACTGCTTCAACACTGAACGATGATTTGAAAATGCTTTAAACCCTGCATGGCCATGCGCCCTGCCAAATCCACTATTATTAATACCTCCAAATGGTAAATTTAAATGTATATAGTGCAATACAGTATCATTGATTGATGTTCCACCTGCCGAGGTAGTATTCAAAATATAGTCTATATTTTTTTTGTTTCTACTAAAGATATATAATCCTAAAGGCTTGGGCATACTATTTATCTTTACAACTGCCTCTTCTAAATTCTCAAATACTAATATAGGTAAGATTGGTCCAAATATCTCTTCCCGCATTAATGGAGAAGTGTCATTTATATCTGTGAATACCGTTGGTTCGATATAATCTGAATTCGAATCAGTTTCACCGCCCATATATAATGTATCCCCAGATTCTTTCGCTTTATTTATTAATCCACTTAAGCGGTCGTAGTGCTTACTATTTACTATTCGAGCATAGTCGTTGGAATCCATGACTGAATCCTTTGTCCCTTGAAAAAATTTCCTTGAGGCATCTTTTATATTAATTAATAATTCATCTTTAACGGATCTATGAACAAGGACATAATCTGGAGCAAGGCATGTTTGTCCACAATTAGAAAATTTACCCCATGCAATTTTTCTAGCTGCATCCTTTAAATTAGCGGTTTGATCAACAACAGTAGGGGACTTGCCACCTAACTCCAGGGTAACCGAGGAAAGATTTTTTGCAGCTTTTTCCATTACAATACTTCCAATCTTTGGGCCGCCTGTGAAAAATATATGATGAAAGGGTAAATCAAGAAGCTCCTCTGCAACTTCGGGGCCTCCTTCAAAAGTAGCTACTTCGTTTTGATTAAATAGCTCACTTATCATTTGAGATATCACCTTCGCTGAACAAGGTGTAAGTTCTGATGGTTTTAATATTGCGCAATTACCAGATGCTATCGCTGAAACCAGAGGGCTAATGGATACATTAAATGGAAAATTCCAAGGGGTAATGATTAATGCTACCCCCTTAGGTTCATATTGAATCCATGCTTTTGTAGCTAGAAATGGCAATGTTGGCTGGACATACTCGGGCTTCATCCATTGTTTTAATCTACGTCTTATATGCCTTATTTCATTAACAACGGACCAAATTTCAGTCAGATCTACTTCAGCGGAAGGTTTATGAAAATCTTTATGCATGGCCTCACGAATTACATCCTTGTGATCAACCAGCCAATTCTCAATTTTCCTCAGTTTAAGATTCCTTTCCTTGTAACTCGTATTTCTAATGCTATGCTGATTCGCAACTTGCAACTGAAAGACTTTTTGTATATCTGATTGAATTTTATTCATAAAAACAATCTAAATTACAAAATCTAAAATAAGAATCGATACTGAATACTGATATTTCTTCCCATTTCAGGCATGATAGATTTGATCTTAGATAGATGATTGTAATGAACCTCATCAAATACATTGTTGACTTGAAAGATAATTTTATGAGAACCATCGCTAAGATTGATATTGTAACTTCCAAATAAATCAACCAGGGTATAGCCACTGGTAGGCTCTTCAAATTCTCCTAACCTATCCTGTTGAAATGCCTTAATAATTTGTAATGTATAGGAAATATTTTTCTTTTCACTAAAAATAAATCTGATTCTACTTTTAGATGGTGGCATATAGGGCAATGGATTGTTAGAAGTAACATTCTCTCCATGGACAGTTGAATAATCAGCGATAATTGCAACTGCATCTGTCCTATAACTAATATCAAGCTCAAATCCTGATATAGTACTTTTTATACCGCGCATTTGGTATTTATACAGCCATCCGCTAGATCCGCTACCCCATTCAATCCAATCTGCGCCTGGAACATATCCATCTCCCATTTTCGATGATAAATGATAATTTGGACTATAATTCTTGAATACTGTCATTGTAGATGAGAATTTATTTTTCTTATAACCTAAAGAACTCTCAATGCCCTGCGTAGATTCTAATCCAAGTTTAGGTTGTCCAATTTCATAGGAGTAGCTTCCTAGGTGTGGTCCATCTGAAAACATATCTTCAATTCCAGGTGCGCGTTGCGTAAGCATAAAATTGGATGACACATTCCAATGATCCCAATTTTTAAATATACTTATCATTGAAGAGCCTAGATGAAACCTTTTCTCATTTATTAATGATTCTTCAAGGTTTGACATATTCAATCCTGAAGATTCAGGTCGAATAATTAGCATTTCATACCTCGCAGATCCCTGAATAATCATATAACCAATCTCTTTTTCTCTAAAAGCATAAATTGATAGGTTCAATTCATCTGTATCTGGGGTCCAATAAAATCCTCCAGCCCCAAATTGTCTATATTGGAACAATGAACCTATTACCCTATCGGAGCCTGTGAATTTGCTTTGAATAGAAAAGAGCTGTTGTCTAATTCTTACGGAAGCAAAAGACTGATTAGTCTCAAATTCAGAATGTTGATATCTTATGAGCCGCTGTTCAAGGTCGAATGTTTTAATGTTCGGGAAAAATTTTATATCTCTATGATATTGAATTTTTTGAGTCAATTTTTTCATTTCTATGTCTACGCCTTCAATATGACCTTCTGGGCTCCCCGGAATTCCATAATCCATAGTTAATAATTCTAAAGATATGCTCGATCGGCCATTGTCCTGGTAATTTGAAAAACCGGCAAACAACTCACTATTCCTAGATGATGTATTCTGTAATATGCCTTTTGGTGTTATCTGGTTGCCAGAATTGCGAGATAATCCTGATACCCTTAACTGATTATCTTTGAATGGATAGTAATAAACTGCATTAATAAATGAACTATTATTCCCACTTTCAGCGCCTGTTGTACCGTGAATATGCGAATGGTCAAACTGGACTTCAGGCATAGAATTTTTTTTGATGTCCACCACACCAGCAATAGTATTTGATCCATACAAAAGGGTTTTTGCTCCTCGAATAATTTCAATATTCTGCGCTGTTGACATATCCATACTGACTGCATGATCAGTAGAGGATTGAGAAACATCTCCTAATTCCATTCCGCTATCTGTTAATAAGAATCGATCTCCTGAATACCCGCGCAACACAGGTCTTGCAGTCGCTTGCCCCATTGAACTTACCGCAATTCCCATTTCATCTGATAAGGTTGCAGCTAATGTTCCCTTCATCTTTTCCTGCATCTCAGCTCCAGATAATGAAAGGCTAGATAAAGATCGTGAATTGCTTAAATCAGGATGAGCCCCTACATATATTTCATCAAAGTGGAGAATTTTTGTTCTAAGATAGATTTTACCTATATTGATTTGATTCTCATTAGACCTAACATCAAAGGTTGTGTCTTGATAGCCAATGATTCTGAAAGATAATTCAAACGGAGTATCGGGAATATTTTCTAAGGTAAAAGATCCGTCGAAATTCGATGAGGTTCCATTGTTTGTGCCAACAATATAAATGTTAACATTTTGAAGGGTCAAATTGGTTTGGCTGCTATATACCGAACCAGAAACATATCGGCTTTGAGCGCATAATAGACTCAAAGCCGATATGGTTGGGAGTAAGAACTTAATTAACGGTAACTGGTACGTTATTTGTTGAGGTGTAATCCGCATGACCATCATGCATTAATTCTAGCTTGAAACTAGTTGAGCCTTTTGAAACTCCTACAACCTGTAGAACTTCTTCATGTTCATCCCCATGATCATCCCCTTCTTCTTCAGTCATCTCGACTTTGGCAACAGATGCATTAAATCCTGAAACTTTGATTTCAGCTTCTTCTTCTCCATGGTCATCATGTTCTTCTTCATGCTCAATTTCTTTTCCATCATCATCTAGGAAATGGACCATAAAGTGCAAGGTGTCATTAACTGAAAGTGAAACTGAGCCAGTTACGGTTCCCTTAAACTCTCTATAAGCTTCAACGCCATCTTCAGTTTCAAGAATGAACCCTTCAGCATCCACATGCTCTTCGGCATCATCATCGCTGTCTTCGCATGCAATTACAAAAAAGATTGAAAATACACTTAGCATTAAAATAAAAAAGTTGCGCATAACGCTTTCATAGAAAAATTTCATTATAAATATCCTTATTATAAATTTTTTATTAAATAAACTTGTTTTTTATACAGCTATCATCTGCTGCTATATTTAGTTATAAGGATATGATCGGAGGGGCACGCGCAGATAAGTTTTTAGTAACAGGGTTGGAATAAATGAATGATTTTATATTCCATTTGTGAATAAGTGAAAATTCTTTTTGGGCAAGAAAACTATGAGATGATACGCTACTGCTGGCAATAATTCGCTTAGCAATAAACCAATCGCAAGAATCACCTGCTTTATGATGATCTAAATCTTCGCAGTTATCTGAGCAAATACTTTGATCCAATGGCAGCAGTTCATGGCCGTGACCCATATGTACTATTGACAGTTGGGTAAATATACCCAGCCATAACGTTAAGGCTAGTGAAATAAATTGTTTAGTTTTAATTAACATTAATCAGTTCTTGCGCCTATCACTACCCGATCTACGATCTGCATCATCCCTGCGATCACTTCCTGAGCGTCGATCGATATCTACAGGAATATTTTCTATTCTGCGGTCATTTTCAATTCGGCGCTCTTCATAACGCCTTTCTTCTCCACGATTACTCATACTTTCCTCAAGATTATGTGAGAATAAACTTATTGAAAAAGAATAATTAAGTCAATTCCTTACTTAATAGGTAGATAAATCATCAATTTAGCTACCGAAAACGGCTAAGCCTCTAAAGACTTAACCGTTTTTGTATTGCTCCGGAGGAGGGACTCGAACCCCCGACCTGGTGGTTAACAGCCACTCGCTCTACCAACTGAGCTACTCCGGACTGCAAAAAATAATTTTATAAGCGGCGCGAATTTAAAATATATATTGCCGAGTCGCTAATATAATTACATTTCTTTTTCTGCTTTTAATGGTAGACCTTCTAAAAATTGACCATGATCTAATTGAGATAAGCTAATATATACTACCCCATCTTCATCATGGGGTTTTCCGTAAACGGAGTGAGCTGATTTAAGCCCCCCGAGCCACCATCGGGAATCTTGAATATATACGAGATCACCAGGATTAGCTTTCATTGCATTCATATCATTATTAGAAAATTGAATGGTCCCTTCATCCTTTTTTGATAATTTCCAATCAACAGTTACTGCCTTGCCGGGTGCTTCATTGGGATTGGATCCCTTATAAATACTTTTGAGTTTTGAGGCATCAAACACTGTCAATCCTTTTAATTTTTCTTCAGAATCTGGTTTTGTAAATAAGGTTACGATAACCCCCACTCCCGCGCAGACAACTATATTGTAGAGCGCGCCAATATAAGAGTAGCCCCGATCTGGCCTTAATTCAATCCCATGGGCAAATGGGCTAATCATTTCTGGGAAAAACTGTCCCAGTATCATTAGAAATGAACCCCCAACAAATGTTGCGATAATTGCAGGTGTTGTAAATCTCTTCCAAAATATTCCAAGAAATACGCCTACTGCTAAAGGAGGTGTAAAGGTAGAATGGAACCAGCCATTGGCTTCATATATTGAGTCAAATGAATTAAAGAAAGGTACCATGATTACCGCAATGACCTTTACCCCAATTGATGTCCATCTAGCAAAATTTAACTGTTCTTTATCGCTGGGCTTCTTTTTTGATAGAGGTTTATAAATGTCATTAACAATAATGGCTGATGATGCATTGACAAGTGTATCAGAAGTAGACATCAATGCTGCGCACAACGCTGCAATGATAAAACCAAAAACACCAGGAGAAGATATAATATTGGTCACCGAAACAAATACATCATTTGCTACCATATCTACTGGCAATGTGCCTGGCACCGCATTGGTTATCGCTCTGCCTATCCAGCCTGCATTTGAAACAACTATTGCTGATATAGGTAAAATACATAACGCATTAAACGCGACAGCCTTGCGCCCATCATTTACGCTTCTTGCTGCCATAAACCGCATAATTAAACCTTGGTTTAAAAATAGAAATCCAACCGATCCCGCTATCCCATCTTGCCAAAATATTCCTACAAAATTAAAATCAGGAGGATGATTAAAATGAGCCAAGGGTAATTTTTCAATTGGAGATAGATTCATCCAAAAGGCACGCAATCCAGAATACGGTGTATTGTCTCCTAGAAATTGAATACCTAAATAGAAAAGAAGTAATCCAGCAAATATCAATATGAACCCTTGAAAAAGATCCGTAAAAATCACCGATGTCTGGCCGCCATAATGCATGTAGATAGTAGTAGCGATTGCTATAAGAACTACTGTCGCCATTAATGGAATACCAAAAATTCTATAAAGCGCTGTAGCAAGAGTTAAAAACTGAATTGCAATGTAACCAATCATAAAAATAAGCGTCAGAATAGTAGCAAGATATCGGGCATTTGAATTGAATCTTCTCTCAAAATATTCAGGGATAGATTTTATTTTCATATAATAGATAATGGGGAGCCATCCAAACATAAACAAAGGGACAAAGAACCAATCGTTCATATAAGTCATTGTAGATGAGAGACCATACTGATATGCTTTGGTTGAATATTTTAAAAAACTATGTGAACCAACGCCGGTAGCAACAATTGAAATGGATATCAACCACCACGCAAATCGCCTACCTCCAAAAAAATAATCTGAAGTAGTCTTACTATATCTACCAAAATAAGCGCCAAAACCCATGACTAAGGCAAAATAAGCAATGATAATGATTCGATCTAACGAGGTTCCAATTGCAAGATCCATTACTGACTTCCAATCGCTAGATAAATAAAGAGGGCATGCAAACCTGCCCAGAAGAAAAATCCATATATTAATAGCCAAAGCCATTTTTTATGCCGCAGGTAGCTTGGCCTAAGGGCATTTGTACGCAAAATAAGAAATAATCCCACAATAAAAACGATACCACCAACACCATATAGATATATGAAGGGGAGCCAGGTTCTATAAAAATCCATATTTATTTTATATTATCAAATTGAGGTTTCAGTTTAGCATAAGTATCATAAAGGCCATCCATAATTACTTTTGACTGGCCTATAACAGGCATAAAATTTGTATCAGATTTCCATCTTGGTACAACATGAAAATGAATATGTTCAGCAATTCCTGCTCCACCTGCCTTACCAAGATTTGCGCCAAAATTAAAACCGTCAGGGTTCATGACAACCTTCAGGATAGCCATACATTCTCTGGAAAGATCCATAACGCGGCCCATGGTTTTCTGGCTAAAACCATCTAGTGAATCTATATGTTGATTTGAGCAAATTAAGAGATGTCCATTAGTATAGGGATATAAATTCATAACTACATAAATATCTTCATCCCGATATAAAACTAAATTTTTTCTATCACTTTTTTTGTCTTTCCACTTAACACAAAACACGCATTCATGGCTATCATTTCTTTCACGGCTAATGTATTCCATACGCCAAGGTGCCCATAAATAATCCATCTTTTATTCTGATTCAACCTTCGCTGTTTTTGCCTCATCAACAACTTTAGTTTCCATATCGCGCGGCACTTCTTCATAGTGGCTAAATGATTCGGAGTGAATACCTCGCCCACCAGTTAATGATCGAAGGGCAGTCGAGTATTGATACATTTCAGATTGAGGAGCCTGTGCTTTTATCTTTTGAAAAGAGCCTTCGGAGTCCATACCTATTATTTTACCTCTTCTACTAGAAATATCACCCATAACATCTCCCATAAAATCTTCAGGAACTTTAATTTCAATATCCAAAACAGGCTCTAATAGACACGGCTGTGCAGATAGAAATGCTTCTCGGAAAGCATGTTTTCCAGCCATCTGGAAAGCTATATCCTTTGAATCAACGGGGTGCTGTTTCCCATCGTAAAAATCAACCATTAGATCAACGACTCGGTAGCCTGCCAACACTCCTTCAACGCACGCAGAATTCACCCCTTTTTCAACCGAAGGCACAAAAACGCGATCAACATTTTGGCCAACTAGGGATTGTGTAAACTCTACGCCTTCGCCACGAGATTTTGGTTCAATTTTCATCCATACTTCTGCAAACTGACCCGCTCCACCGCTCTGTTTTTTATGGCGATACTTTGCAGATCCATTTGACCTGATCGTCTCTCTATAAGGAATCCTTGGCTTAAAGGTTTCAATGTCTACATTGAACTTTCGTTTTAACCTATCTATAGAAACTTGTAGATGTAATTCTCCTTGACCAGATAGCACGGTTTGGTGAAGTTCGGGATCTACATTGTATATGAATGTTGAGTCTTCCTCATGAATAGTAGATAAACCAGTAGCGATCTTTTCTTCATCCCCTTTAGTTAATGATTTAATTCCTAGATGAATATTTGAATTGGGTAATTGAACGGCAGATAATTTTACCTTATTACTTGGACCGGTAAGCGTATTGCCAGTATGCGTATCTTTTAATTTGACAACAGATCCAATATCACCAGCTGATAACTTAGAAACGGATGTTCTTTCTTTTCCATTCATCAAAAACATTTGTCCAAAACGCTCTGAATTTCCTCTTTCTGAATTATGAAGATCTGAACCGGTGGATATAGAACCAGCATACACTCTAAAAAAGGAAAGCTCTCCTACGTGAGCCTCACTGATCGTTTTGAATACATGAACAACGGGATCAGTGCCATCAAGACTTACCTCTACTTCTTGATTTGAGTTTGCGTCTTTTGCAATGATAGATTTTCGATCAACAGGTGATGAGCCATATTTTGAAATAAAGTCCATAAGTCGAGCTGCTCCTATATTTTGTGTTGCAGCCGTACAAAAAAGCGGGATAAAAACCTCTTTCTGTATTGCTCTGTGCAAGCCCTCACGCATTTCTTCTTCACTTAGACTTCCTTGATTAAAAAACTTTTCTAATAAAGAGTCATCGGATTCTGCTACATATTCAATTAACTCTTGGTGGAGAGAATTGACCCTTTCTTTTAATGAATCGGGTAATGGTTCTTCTTTATACTTTCCGCTGCCATCAGTTTCATATGTAATAAGCTCATTTCTTAGAACATCAATAATTTGGTTAAATCCTGGACCGGCATTTACGGGCAATTGCATTGGAAAAACATTTGACCCAAAATGGTCCTTAGCTTGACTAAGGATTTCATCAAATTTTGAATGCTCTCTATCTAATCCATTCACAACCAATACTTTTGTCAGTCCATAATTATTTGCATAATTCCATACCTGCTCGGTCCCTACCTCAATTCCATTAACAGCATGAATAATAACTGCAGCTGCATCTACAACAGCAAGTGATGAAATTGTCTCACCAATAAAATCCAGGTAACCCGGCGTATCAATTAAATTAAATTTTGTATTTGTCCATTCAAGATGTAACGGTGAGGAATGGATAGAGATTTGTCTTTCATGCTCATCATGGTGGTAATCCGATACAGTATTACCTGATTCAATTGAGCCAATACGATTGATCAGGCCTGCTCGAGATAACATTGCCTCAGATAACATAGTTTTCCCCGAACCGCCATGTCCAACTAAAGCAAAATTTCTAATATCTTTGGCTGAATATTCTTTCATAACAATTCCTATAAAATTGATAGTTTGATAAATTGCTGGCTCGGATAAAAGATGGTAAGGTAAAGTGTAACGATATCAGGCGGTTTGTTTCAAGAATAAAAATGGATGGATTACAGCAATTCTTGCTGTGTATCCATTATATATTCACGTAACACCGGTTGTACGAACGTATTTTTTAAATTAAGCTTAGAGAATTCTCTTACTAAAACCCCTAAGCGCTGATCAATGGGTTTTAGCTTATTTAACACGATATAAGATTCATCATTCAATGAGCACATACCTCCATGAAAATCGCCTTTGCCTTGAACAATATTTATACCCATTTTTTCAGCAAGCTCTTCAAATAAAATCATTAATTTTTCTGGCTTTAGCTTTGCCATCAGTTACAACAGATTGCTTTTTTTATTCGCTTCTAAATATTCAATAATCCTTTTTACTTCTTCGACTCGATCTCTAGGTACAACCAGTGTTGCATCATTAGCGCTTACTACAACTAAATCGCTTTGACCTACAATCGCGGTAAATTGATCAGGTGATTCAATAAAATTGTTTTTCCCATCCACTACAACACCCTGACCGCGAATTACGTTGTTATCTTTTGTTTTTCGAGAAATATCAAAAATAGAATTCCATGAACCAAGGTCGTTCCAATCAAATTCAGCCTTAATCACATAAATATTTTTTGTTTTTTCTAGCAAGCCGTAGTCAATTGATTCTGGTTCTATTTTATTCCATAATCTTGCAAATGTTTCTTTTTTTACAATCCGACTATCAATCTTTAGTAGCTGAGTATTGAGCTCAGGCATATGAATACTTAGCTCATTAAAAAACGATTCTATGCTCCATACAAACATTCCTCCATTCCATAAGAAATCCCCGCTTTTTAAAAATCGTTCTGCTAATTTTTGATGCGGTTTTTCAGCAAAAGTCTTTACAGAAAATGCATTTAAATGTTTATTAGCGCTTTTTAGACTGTATTGTATATAGCCGTAACCTGTGGCTGCATAATGCGGTTGAATTCCAATAGTAACTAGCGTTTCTCTTTTATTTGCAACTTGAATTGCAGATCTAACTGCTTTAGAAAATTTTTGTGCCCCAACAATCAAATGGTCAGCGGGAAACACTCCCATCACAGCATCTTTACGACGCTGCTTAATATATAATGCAGCAAGGCCAATAGCGGGTGCAGTATTTTTTGCAGAAGGTTCAACAATAATATTTTTTGGACTGACCCCTGATATTGTTTTTTTTATTTTCTTCTCCAGATGGGCACCAGTAATAATATAGATATCTTCTACATTTTTCATTTTTTGGAATCTATCAACCGTCATTTGTAGCATAGAATGCTCACCCACAATATTCAAGAGTTGTTTCGGTTGATTTTTTCGGCTGGCAGGCCAAAATCTCGTACCTCTTCCACCAGCAATGATTACTGCAAACATTTAATTATCATCCTCTATTTTCATTGTACCAATATCAATATCCCAATTAGCCCTAACTTCGAATGTATCAGGAAAAATATAAAACCATTCACTGTTTTTATACGGACTAACCGATCCCGGGGTAAATGCTTTATTATTATCTTTATCATTGATCATCATCAATTTATACTGTCCTTCGGGTATGTTTTTTAGATAAAATTCATTGTTAGAATTTACATTAGAAAAAAAATATTCTGGATCATCAGTAATTGATTGCAATTGAAGTAAAAAGGATTTATTTCTAGGTTCTACAGAACCCATTAGCCCGCCATATCCGACCTTCTTTTTTGAAATAATATCAAAAAATTTAATTGAATCGATAAATGATTTTCCTTCAATAGGTGTAAGCTCACTTGAAAAAAGCATTAATCGGTAATCTGTTTTTTCTTTCCAGCCATCTGGGGGAACAAACGAAAATTCTGTTGGATTGTTCCAATCTATATTGATAGCCACAGTATCTGTATCAGCTATCATTCGAAAAGCTGAATCGGAAAATGAAGTAATAGGTTTTGAAAAAATAATTGGGATAATAGGGCCATTATTATTGTCTTTATTTATTATTGATGATGATGCGGGATTCAGTAAAGTAATATTTGTTGTGTCAGATTTATTTGAAACCCTGAAGCTTATTTTTGTATTACGAATTTCCGAGTTACCATTTAAGATGATTTTATCTATAAACAAATCAACCTTCCCATTAGAAAGAGAATCATCAAGTGTTAACAAAAATCTTGATTTGTCTTGATTGTCTTGAAAGAAGCGCGGTCTTTGTTCTTTTGAATCAGAATCTATAATTATCATTTCTTCAAAATTGAAATTGTCTAAATCTTGATTAAAGTGAACCCATCCCCATTTTGATCCCTGCCAATCTACATGGGTTAATTTAATTTTAGGAATTTCGCGATGAGTCATGAAAGGTATATTATTAATAACCGCATTAGATGTTAGGGTATAAAACTTTTCCGGGCTGGTACCATACATAATCCTACTTGGTACTAGCGGTATTCCAGCGGCGCTTCTTTCTACGGCAAGCGTAGCATAGCTACCAGCTGATAAATAATTGAATTGAAACAATCCGTTATCATCTGCTTCTGAAATATATAACGGCTTTGATAGTAATAGAGAATCATCTAGCTCAGCATCTACTTTCCAAAGATGAACCGCATACCTGTCTTTCCCATAGACTCTACCCATAATTTTTCCATCTTCGATCGTATTGCCAGTACTAAATGCTATCTGAACCGATTGATCCAGGGGCACATTTCTTTCATCCTTCAAATTACGGTTAACCGTAATAATGTAGGTTTGATCCTTCATTAGGTTATTGGGAAAATTCAAATGAATTTCATCGTCTTTATATTGTATCTCAACAGCAGGATCGGTAAGGGGTGAAATAGATATTGCATTATTAACTGATTTTTTATCCAAATACTCAGAGAATTTCAATCTTACCTCTCCTCCATCAAAACCGGTGCTCCCAGATTCTGGGTCTGAGGATAGAAGTTCAGGCGGAGTCTTATCTTCAGGCCCTCCGCTTGGAGGCGCAATTGCTGCGCATGAATAAATAAAAATAACGATTATTACGCTAGCAAGATAAAAAATTGTTTTTGTAATAATTGAACTTGTCAAAGGTAAATTAAATCATTAATCAGAAAACAAATTTACAGGATTTCTTTGTGAAATCTCATTATAATCATTAATCGCATGACTGATCTAAAAAAACAAATATATCAAGCTCAATGCATTGGCAATGTGGAGCCGATTGAATATATGGTGCCTTATCCGAACTTGAGATCCTTAATTGATGGGCAAAATATTAAGTATGGTGAAAAGATGGTTTATACACAACTTGGTTTAACTTCAGATAAACTTTATAGAATGGCACAACAAGCAGCAAATTGGTTTTTATCATTAGGCGTAAGGCCAGGCGATAGGGTCATGATAGAAACGCTCCCATTTCCTGAGTCTGAGATTGCTGCACTTGGAGCTTGGACCCTTGGATGTTCGTTAATTATAACAGGTGATGCTGATTTTGATGGTGCTAGAAAAGCAGCCCAGCCCAAACTAATCATATCCAATACAATGGGGTGGATGGAAAAAATAAAATCATTCTCAGAAGACTTTGACCCAGATTTCAAATCACTACTAGAAGATGAGGCGGTTGTATTTTGGAAAAATAATACAGGTATTCGATTGAGTCATTATAATATTCTGGTCAATACCAATGGCATACAACACGCCATTGGATTATATGAAAATCAATCTTTTTATGTAGACATTGAAGCCAATTCTATGCCATGGATAATCCTACAGATTGTTTTGCCTTTATATACCGGTGCTCCGATTGATAAAGAAAATGCTGATCTCACATTTGGGGAATTAAATAGTGATTATCTTATTCAATACAACTGGTCTTCCATAAAAAATTCTCAACCTAACGAATTAAATGTTTGCAATGAAAATACTGCATTTATCAGTATTGGGAACCGACCTATTCACCTTACTGCTGTGGATGATATCAGCCAGCCAAAAACAATCAGTGGACATTCGGTAATGATGGGCTACTTAGATGATGCTATAAATCGTAAGGTGTTTAAAAATAGAGCGCTATTAATTCAAGATCGCCTAATCTAAGGTAGATTCTCGTTTACATATTTTAGCATTCGTTTTTGCATGCTTAGCCATCCAAGGCGTGTTTCTATATTGACATATCTTACGCCCCATTTTACTGCAGCCCACGATAATGAACCATCATCTTTAGCGGGATAGCTCTCTTGCAATACCACGTTATAAGGCGACTTAGAAAGAATCTCAAAATCATTTCGATTCGTGCACAAAAAGAAGTCGCGAGGATTTTGATCTTTTTTTATTGATACCGTATCGCTTTTGGCTAGCTCTTGATTTACATTATAACCTTTATAATTATTGTGAAGTGCAATCAGCACTTCACCATTTTGTGGAAAAATGGTATTTAAAAAATTTTCTCTATCTTGATCCATCGCATCCAAAATAGCTTTCTTCTTTTTTGAAGGCCATTGCGGATTATATTTTTGCATATTCTTTTTCGCGCCCACTGAAGAAAAGATACGATTTGGATCAATCATTGCACCAGAGACCAAAAACTCTCTGCGGTCATTGTTTATAAAATAGGCAACCCCTTGATTGTAGCTCATGTGATTTTCAAGTGCCATCTTTGCGGTTTGCTCATCACCATGTAGCCAGATATAGCGCCTATCCGAGGTTCCTTTTGTAACGATATTAAATGAAATTTCACCGATTGAGATTTCATTCGATATCAATAAAGTGGATAATAATAAAATGATTTTAAACATTACTGCTTAAAATTTAATAAGAATTGGTTCTATTTAAATATTATTAAAACCCTTGAAAAATGATAAAAGTGAAAGCTGCGCCAATAAGAACTGTAGGCGTAAAACACTGTCTAGTTCGTAGCTTGCGTATCTCATTATTATATTCATCTTTATATATTCTCTTTTGTCCTATATTTAAATTATTATAGTATGGACTATCTGGCTCAGGTATGCCAATGTTTCCTGCAATTGTTAATCCCATTACAGGAAGAGAAATAAAGGGCACCATAAGACAGGCGCCTGTTCCAATCAAGGTATTTAATGCTTGATTATTATTGATTTTTGCATCATTCTTTGCTTTACGTGCAATGATCTCAAGACTAGGAAGTGTATTATTTGATGTGCTGTTTGTGCTCATGCCTAATGAAGCTGTGTTTGTATTGGCACGCCTTGAAGACAGCGGGACACCCCCTAAAGATATGCTCTTGACATTAGCCCTATCAATGGTCACGGTGCCCACCATTTCAGACGCAACTATTATTTTTTCCTGATCTTGGCTGACCAATTTTCCATGAATAATATCGCCAGTATTTAGGGTAACTTTTGCAGTCATCCCTTTCTTCTTCTCCAGTGGCTTTCCGGTGCTCGGATCGAACTTCTCTTCTATTTGCTCACCGGTATTGGGGTCGAACTTTTCGGTTATAGGTTCACCGGTATTAGGGTCATACTGCACCTGAGCCGATATACAGCTAAATAAAAATATAAATATAGTTATCTTAATCATTTGCTAACCTGAAAAATATAGCATAAAAAATATCAAGCCAGCAATTATTTGCAGAGCATCTTGTACTTCTTTTGATGTTGGTATTGATCTATCTCTTATATTATTGGGTTGTTTATAAGTTTCTTGAACCCATAGCGGCTCTTTCTTTGTTTTAGACATATCAATGTAATCTGTAATGGTATTAATATTTTCTTTTTTGATCATCACGGTATC
>JAYZHP010000077.1:0-24818 GCA_036166415.1 Fidelibacterota bacterium
TGATACTTTATGTGTTGGTAAATAGTTTCAAGTGAAACCTGATACCAAATTTGACGTTATTGTTTGTGGTGCCGGACATGCCGGTGTCGAATCCGCATTGATTTTGAATCAACTTGGTGTACACACAGCGATAGTTACTATTGATCCCTTAGCAATTGGCCGTATGTCTTGCAACCCAGCGATCGGTGGTCTTGCAAAGGGGCAAATTGTAAAAGAGATAGATGTGCTGGGTGGAATTATGCCATCTGCTGCCGACCACAGTGCGCTTCAATATAAAATTCTTAATCAATCTAAAGGTAAGTCCGTTTGGTCTCCCCGAGCACAGGTTGATAAACGCAGGTATGAAGCATTCATATCAAATGCCGTTTCTAGAGCTGAAAACCTAACTATTATTAAGGGTGAGGTTGTTAATTTAGAAATACAAAACAATACGGTTGTGGGTGCAGTTTTGCGAGATGGTAAATCGATTAAATGTAAATCTGTTATTTTAACCTGTGGAACATTTTTGAACGGCTTGGTTCATGTTGGTCAAAAAAAGATTCGCGCTGGCAGAATGGGTGAAAATCCTGCTCAAGGCATTACTGAATCATTGCTTTCTCTTGGTTTTAAATCTGGTAGGTTGAAAACGGGCACCCCGCCTCGGCTGGACGCCGCAACGATAAATTGGGATAAGATGAGTCTTGCACCAGGTGATAGTGAGGCTATACCCTTCTCTTATAACACCACGAATTTTAAACCTAAAAACATACCATGCCATACGGTTTACACCTCCCTTCGATGTAAAGAAATTATACAGGAGAACATAGATAAAAGCCCGATGTTTTCAGGTGATGTTGGTGGTGTGGGCCCAAGATACTGTCCTTCAATAGAGGATAAAGTGTATCGTTTCAGCCACCACGACACTCATATGCTTTTTTTGGAACCAGAGTGGTTTAATTCAAACCAAATTTATGTAAATGGATTTTCAACAAGCCTACCTGAATATGTTCAACTAGAGGCTCTTAGGTCTATTGATGGATTAGAAAATGTTCAGTTTTTACGTCCTGGATATGCGGTTGAATATGATTTCCTGCTTCCATCACAATTAAAATCAACCCTGGAGACAAAAGATATTGGTGGGTTATTTTTTGCTGGACAGGTAAACGGAACCTCGGGATACGAGGAGGCTGCTGCGCAAGGCTTGGTAGCGGGGATAAACGCTAAACACTATTTAGATAATTCAGATCCGTTGATTCTAAACAGGGATGAAGCCTATATCGGGGTATTAATTGACGATTTAATTACTAAAGATACTGATGAACCGTATAGAATGTTTACATCACGCGCTGAGTTCAGAATATTATTACGATTCTCAAACGCGCACACGCGATTGATCAACAAAAGCACGAAACACAATCTATTATCAAAAAAGAGGGTAGATAAAATTAAAAGTGTCATGCGACTTATAGGAGAATATAAGCTGAGCCTTGAAGAAAAAACAGAGCCCAATGAAATAAACGCAGTGCTTGAAAGCGCGAAGGAAACAGCGGTTAGTTCAAAAAAGTCATATAAAGAAATATTAAAAAGGCCCAATATAACGATTGATATGATTGACAAAATGATCAATCACGATATTAATATAGACAAAACCAATAAGGTATTTATAAACGAGGTGTTAATTGAAGTAGAGGCAGGGGTGAAATATGAAGGATATATAGAGCGGCAACAAAAAGAAATTAACAAACTTAAAAAAAGTGAACATATTAAAATACCCAAAACGTTTGACTATATGAACATCAAAAGCATTTCAAACGAAGGAAAAGACAAGCTAACAAAAATAAGACCAGAAAACCTTGGACAGGCTATGAGAATTTCTGGTATAACACCGGCAGATATATCAGTCCTTTCAATAATGTTAATAAAATAAGCGTTTCACGTGAAACTTTTAATATGAGCCCAACTGAACACATATTAAAACAAGCTATAATTAAAGAAATAATTGGGTCAATCAAAAAAGGTGGTGTTGAGCTAATACTAAAAAGCCCGCACCTATGTTCGTTGGTTGTAGGAGCAATATATAAAGAATTAGGTGATAGTTTGGGGGTTGTGTTTGAAGACAACAATTATTTAGAAACATGCGGCAACAACCTAGAGCATACAAACAAATTAAAAATTTATAGGTTTGCCGATAGTGCTGGCACCGATCTTAATGTGCGGGGGTTTACATCAACAGAATCAGAAAATACTGAGGTGGCAAGTCGCGCACTACAAAAGAACGAAAGAGGAATATATTTAGCAACAACCAACTCACTAACATCGATAACCAACAACAAAATAACAACAAAAGAAGATCAGATAATATCTGTTGGTGATAAAATAAACACAAAAAAACTGTTTAATGTTTTAGATGGTTGGGGTTATAGCCAGTCTGATTGGTGTGTATCAAAAAAAATGTATGCGGTTAGGGGTGGAATAATAGATGTTTTCCCGGCACTACAAAAGGAGCCAATACGAATTGAAATGGATGGTAATCGCGTTTCTTCAATGCGAACATTCAATATAACAAGCCAAGAGTCTATAAAAAAAATAGATAAAATGAAAATCTACAAACCAATTGTTGGTTTGAGCGGTTCTCAGGAGAGTAAAATTGTCGACATTTATAGTGATAAATTAGAATATATATTATACATAATGTCTGAAAACAGCCCAAATATTGCTAAAAAACCCATAAGACTGGAGCTCTTTTGCGAAACAATTATACCAAAACCTATTACACCTGGCGCGCTGAACAACAAAATAACGGACCTTGTGCGCGAGGTGGGTCGTGTATTTATATATGATGGTGTTGGTCCTATAGAAACAAAAAGTGATTTAGTAGAGTACTGTGGTGGGTTTTTCGGTGAAAATATTAAATCAAACCAACTGGGTGCTGCTTTTATAGGTAACAATGGTGCGCCTCACAAACCAAAACAGATAAAAATTGATGGTGTAAAACAAAAAAAGGTGTTCAAGCTCGATGATATAAAATGGGGTGATGTGTTAGTACACCAAGATTATGGTTTGGGTTTATATAAGGGTTTAGATTTTGTTGGGCCAAGGGAAACGGGTGAGGAAAACATTAAAATAGAATACCTGGGGGGCACCAGTGTTTATGTTCCAATAAACAAGTTTGATCGAATACACAAATACGTTGGGCCGGGTGGTGGAGCTCCTAAATTAACCAAGTTAGGCTCTGGGGCATGGGAAAAACAAAAACTTACCACAAAAAAAAGTGTGGAAGGTGTTGTTGATCATTTAATTGAAAACTACAAACAAAAGCAAAAGCCGCGAGGTTATAGATATGCTGGGGATGAAGAAATAATACAGCGAGTTGTTGATGATTTTCCATACACAGAAACACCAGACCAACACAAATCAATTAAAGATGTTTATAGGGATATGATGAATGATAAGCCTATGGATAGGCTTGTGTATGGTGATGTTGGTTTTGGAAAAACGGAGGTGGCTATTCGGGCCGCTATATTGGCAATCACATCTGGTCGTGTTGTGTTTTTCCTTGCGCCAACCACTGTGTTGTCCGACCAACACTATATTACATGTATCAATAGATTGGGCCCTGTTGGGGTAAACGTTGAGCTGTTGTCTAGGTTTAAAACAAAGCGGGATCAAAAAAAAATATTAACCAACCTTGATGGGGGTGGGGTTGATTTATTGGTGGGAACCCATAGGTTGTTAAGCGCCGATGTTAACACTGATAGGTTGGGGTTGTTGATAGTTGATGAGGAGCATCGGTTTGGTGTTAAACACAAAGAGGCGATCCGAAGAATAAAAAATAAGGTTGATGTATTAACATTAACAGCAACACCAATACCCCGCACACTACAACAATCTCTTGTTGGTATTCGGGATACGTCTAAAATTGAAACCCCACCGCAAAACAGGCTACCAATTAAAACATTTATAAATCGGTTTGATTGGGCAGACATAAAAAACAAGATTGAATATGAAATGAATCGGGGTGGCCAGGTTTATTTTGTTCACAACGAAACCGAGAGTATGCCGTTTGTTGTCGATAAGCTTTCTGGTTTTTTTCCGAGCAAAACCGTGGAAGCGGCTCATGGACAAATGCCCAGCGGCCCATTAGAAAAAACGGTGTTGGGGTTTTTTAATAATCGTGTTGATATAATGGTTTGCACAACCATTATAGAGTCGGGTTTAGATGTAAGAAATGCAAACACTATAATTGTAAACAACGCACAAAATTTTGGATTATCTCAACTATACCAAATCAGGGGTAGGGTTGGCCGAGCAAACCGACAGGCTTATTGTTATTTATGTGTTCCAAAAAAAATAAAACTATTACCGGATGCATATCAAAGACTAAAAACAATGGAATATTATACAAGCCTTGGGTCTGGTTATGGTGTTGCTATAAAAGACCTTGAAATTAGAGGCGCTGGAAATATGTTTGGGTATGAACAAAGCGGTCAAATGCTTCAGGTGGGGTTAGAGCTTTATAATAAAATACTTGCTGATGCAATATTGGAAAAACAAGATGTAGCGGCAACAAAAAAACCCCCAACCACAAAAGTAGCGATTGACAGGCCAGTATTGATTGATTCAAAATATATGCCCTCAGCTCAAGACCGGCTATATTATTATCAAGAGCTGGGGTTGGCCAAAACAACAAAGGAGGTTGATGAAATAAGGGCGCGCCTAGTTGATCAGTTTGGCCCGGTTGGTGCATCGGCTGAAAACCTGTTTATTATTACAAAAATACAGTGTTTACTTTTCCCCACACCAATAAAAAAATGCCTAATTAAGAAAGATGTGGTTGAGTTTGTGTTGGGGGAAAACCCAAAAGTTAGTGTTGGGTTGTTAATAAAAAACATAAGCAGATTATCAAAAAAACTGGACAAGAAACACCGGTTTGAACAGGGGCGTCGTGATTTTAGGGTTGTGTTTAGCGATATAAAAAATGAAGAGCTGGTGTCTTTTGTTGATGTGTTTGGTGGGTTGTTTTCTGGGGTCTTGGTTGGTTAATTTCTAGTATGCGTTTATTAATACTAAATGGTTTTTTCTTGTTTGTTTTTTCTTGTGGTTTGTTTGATGCCAACAAACAAAACCAAAACCCTGTTTTTGTGGCGGCCAAGGATGCGCAGTTTTTAAAAGATGGTGTGTTGCGCTCAAAGATAGATGATTTTAATACAAAAATAATTGCTGCAAAATATGTGGAAAGCTTGATGGTGGGTCGTGTTGCGGTAAGCGTTGCGGAGATAGATGATTTTTACAATAACAATATGGGGCAGTTTAAAAGGCGCGTTGATGAGGCGATGGTGTTGTTGTTTGAGGGGCAGGATAAAAGCGCGGCTATTCAAATTAAAAACATATTGGACCGAAACGGTTTGGATAGTGAAAAAACATCGGGTGTTATAAAAAAACACAAACCAAGGCGGGTGTTTTTTAAAAAAACGCAGTTAAGCGAAAATATGTCTAGGCGCGTGTTTGGCTCAAAAACCGGATCTTCTTTTGTTTTAGAAAGGGGTGGTGGTTTTGTTGTTTTTTATATAGTTGATATATTTAAAAAGGGGACCGTTAAAGACCTTGTGTATGTAAACGATGAAATACAGTCAAAAATATTAGCTATTAAAAACCACCAATTAAAAGAGAGGATAGTTGATAGTTTAAGTGTTGAGTATGGTAAAAACTAATTTTATTAAAACCAGCCTTGTTTGGTTGTTGTTTGGTTTTCTTTGCGGCCAACAGGCGGCTGGTGTTCCTCAAAAAGTTGATGGTGTGGCAGCGGTTGTTGGTGAGCGCGTTGTGTTGTTAAGCGACGTCAATCAGTCGTTGGCGATGGCGGTTTTTCAACAAAAACTTGACCCCCGAACAGATGGGCTGTTAATACAAGAGCTTAAAAACAATATAATCAACACAATTGTAAACAGAAAAGTGGTGTTGGCGATGGCGGAGCTTGATTCTATTGAAGTAGATGAAAAAGAAGTAGACAGGACGCTGCAGCAGCAAATTGACAATATAGTTCAACAGGCTGGGGGCGAAGAGGCTGCAGAGGCGGCGCTGGGTCAACCGTTGCGGGTTTTTAAAAGAGAATATTGGTATGATGTTAAAGACATGCTTGTTACACAAAAATATCAACAAACATTAATTTCTAAAATAAACATTAATCGTGAGGGTGTGTTGGCTTTTTATGATCAATACCGGGACAGTATACCCGATTTTCCAACTACCGCCAAAATTAGGCACCTACTAATAAACATTGAACCAAACAAAGAACAAATAATAAAAACCAAAGACCTATTAATAAACATAAAAAATAAAATTCTTTCCGGTGAAAGCAGTTTTGGAGAAATGGCCATACAGTATTCGCAAGACCCAAGCGCAAAACAAGCCGGTGGTTCTTTGGGTTTTGTAAAAAGGGGGAGCCTGGTAACAGAGTTTGAATCTGTTGCTTTTAATTTAAAACCGGGTGAAATCAGCGATCCGGTAAAAACAGAGTTTGGTTACCATATAATTGAAACGGAAGAAATTAGGGGTGATAAAATAAACGTTAGACATATTTTAATCACCCCACCCATCACCGAACAAGACGAGTCAAAGGCATATAAAGCGGCGCTAGCTTTTAAAGACTCATCGGAAACCTTGGCGCGTTTTATTGGGCTTGTAAAAAAACACTCTGCAGATGAAGATACAAAAAAATCTGGGGGAAATCTGGGCTGGATTAACCCCAACACATACCCAATACCTGAGTTCGGTATGGTTTTAAACCAAATTAATAGTGGTGAGTGTGCAGGACCAATTAGAACCGACCTGGGATATCATTTGGTTTGGTTGGAAACACTAAAGCCGGGCGGGTCAGCGGATCTAATAAAACACTGGACCGAAATAGAAACAATGGCTTTAAATAGAAAACAGGCTGAGTGGTTTGAGGTGTGGATAAATGAATCTAAAAAAGACCTCTATATTTCAATAAACGAGTAGTTTTTTCCACAGTTTTTTTCCACATTTTTTATTAAAAAAAAATTACTTATTGTGGTGTTTTTTTTTGTTGAAAAAACAAAAAATATCCACAACTTTTTAATGGTTATCCACATTAAGTTATTGTTTATGTTTTATGTGTTATCTTTTTATTCTTTCTTATATAACAAAACTGTTTTTTTATATTGAGTTGTTTTCCACGAACTATATAATAAATAAGTTTTTAAATCTATGGGTTATTTAAATATAAAAAAGACTCGAAATCAGTTTAAAAAAACTTGATAAAAGACGAGTTTTACATTAACATTGTATCAGTGATTTAGTCCATAAATATCTTATTAAATCTTAGTTATTAAAATTAATTAAAAATGAAACTTTCCACTTCAAAATCAGAACTCCAAACAGCACTTCAAAAACTATCAAAAGCCACACCAAGTAGAGCAACACTGCCAATTTTAAACAGCGTACTTTTTTCTGTAAGCGAAACAGAAACAACAATCAAATCTACCGATCTCGAGATAACGGTTGTGGTTCACTTATCTGCAAGTATCGAATCTATGGGTAGTGTTGCAATACCCCTTCAAATGCTGTTAAACATAACAAACGAACTTCACGACGAAACAAGAATCACTATTAGCGCTGACGAGGAAAATAAAATTAATATTTCTACAGACCACGGGAACTATAATATTGTTGGAAAACCAGCAGACGAGTTTCCAAACACCCCCGAGGTTGAAACAAAAAAACAAATAGACCTAGAAAGCGGTGTTTTAAAACAAATAATTAACAATACGGCGTTTGCTGTAAGCAGAGACGATCTAAAACCAGCACTAACAGGTGTTTTGTTTAAATTTGATCAAAAAAATATTACCGCTGTAGCAACAGATGGACACAGGCTTGTTAAATACGAAACAACCAACGGCGGGGACAGCGCCGGCTTTGATGATGTAATTGTTCCAAAGAAATTTCTCAACCTTCTTTCCGGCGGTCTTGAGGAAGAAAAAATAAACCTTTCTGTTGGAGAAAACCACCTAACCACAACAGTGGGGACCGATCAATATTTTACCAGAATAATTGATGAAAAATTCCCAGATTTTGATGGGGTGATACCAAAAGATAATGATAAAAATTTCACAGTAAATAAAAACAGCTTATTGTCTGCTGTAAAAAGGGTTTCAATTTTTTCAAACAAGACAACCCACCAAATTGCTTTAAAACTAAACAACGAAGAAGCGGTGGTGTCAACAGAAGACGCTGAACAGTCAACAAAGGCAAGTGAAAAAATTAAAGGAGACTACAAAGGGGAAGATATAACCGTTGGTTATAATGCGGCTTACCTGAAAGATGTTTTGTCTCATATTGAAAACGACGACGTTGTTGTTCAGCTAAAATCCCCTATTAGTGCCGCGCTTTTTTTACCAAAAAAACAAAAAGAAAACACAAACCTAACAATGTTATTAATGCCAATCCGACTAAACGACTAGGTAAACTTTATTAAAAACCAAGCCAGCACCAACCTATTAAAAGGGTAATGTCGATAGAAAAAATCGAAATGACCAACTTCAGAAATCACAAGGATGTTCTTGTTGATTTTTCACCAGGCATAAATATAATATGGGGAGAAAACGGTTCCGGAAAAACATCTATACTAGAAGCGGTTTACCTCGCAAGCAACGGCAAAAGCTTTAAAACAAACAAGCTATCCGAAGCCATACAAGCAGGAGAAAACGAAACCACAATCAGTGCATTGTTTAGTGATCATAAAATAACCATTCACCAAAACAAACAAGCCTTAAAAAAAATAAAAATAAACAATGCCGACAAAAAAATAAAAGACCTAATTGGCAAAAACCCAACGGTTTTAGTTTCCCCAGAAGAAGAAAAAATCACAAAAGGCCCCCACCTCGAAAGGAGAAAATATTTCAACCGCCTATTTTCAACCGTTTCCCAAGCATATCTTTCAAACCTGGTCAACTATTCTGCTGCCATCAAGAACAGAAACTCACTACTTAAACAGAAAAAAACCAAAAACGAAATAGAGATTTGGAACGAGCCTGTCGCCAAATACGGATCACTGGTTTGGCTAGAAAAACAGCAACTAGAAAAAATATTCAACAAAGAACTAGGGGAGGTTTGCAATAAATATGGCAATAATATTAAAATAAACATCAACTCCGACATACCGACGAACAAAACAAAAACAGGACTACTAGAACAACTGCAAAACTCAATCAACAAAGAAATTTTAGTTGGAAGAACGCTTTGTGGACCACATAGCGACAAATACAACATCCTTTTTAATAATAAAAAACTTAGAGTGTTTGGATCCCAAGGCGAGCACAAACTATCTTTTGTAATAATAAAAATTACAGAACACTCTTTCATAAAAACCAAAACCGGAAAAAGCGCCACCCTGCTTCTTGATGATCTTTTCGCAAAACTCGACCTTGAGAGGGGTAATGCAATTTTTGATCTCATTAAAGACTCATCACAAACAATTATAACCAATACCGATTTAATAAGTGCGGAAAAACACGGCATAGACACCACGAACCCAAACAACCAAGCAACCCACCTAAAAAGAAATTGGAAAAACTAGACACAACAATTAAAAACTTTCTAAACAAACTTGGGTTGACTAAAAACGTAAACCAAAACAAGGCTATTGTATTGTGGGATGAGGTTGTGGGTGAAAAAATTTCTAAAAACACAGAGCCAATTAGCGTAGAACACGGGACGCTTACTGTTTCAGTTTCCAGCTCAACATGGAGACAGGAACTCGTTTTCAAACAGCAGGATATTATAAACCAGTTAAATAAAAAACTTGGAAAAAACACCATCAAGGAGGTTCGCTTTATATGAACGAATCACAAACAAACAAGAACTATAGCGCAGAAAACATCAAAGTATTAGAGGGTTTAGAGGCCGTAAGAAAACGACCCGCCATGTACATTGGGGATGTTGGCAAAAGAGGGCTTCACCATTTGGTTTATGAAGTGGTGGACAACTCTATTGATGAGGCGCTCGCCGGTTATTGTACAAGGGTTGTTGTGGTGTTTAATAAAGACGGCTCAGTAACCGTTGAAGATAACGGAAGAGGAATCCCGGTTGATATTCACAAAGAGGAAAAAAAACCAGCCGTAGAGGTTGTTATGACGGTTTTACACGCGGGTGGAAAGTTTGACAAAGGATCTTATAAGGTCTCAGGCGGCCTCCATGGTGTGGGTGTTTCTGTGGTAAACGCGCTGTCGGAATGGCTTTGGGTTGAGGTTAAAAGAGATGGCAAAATTCACAAACAAGAATATAAAATAGGAGAACCACAAGCCAAACTAAAAACCACAGGAACGGCTAAAAAAACAGGCACCAAGGTTTGTTTTTATCCAGACAACAAAATATTTAAAACCATAAGTTTTGAATACGACATTATTAGCGAAAGGCTTCGTGAGTTAGCATATCTAAACAAAGGTATAGAGATACAGCTTGTTGATGAAAGGTCCGAAGAGGGCCAAAGCGACACTTTTAAATTTAAAGGCGGCCTAAGCGATTTTGTAAAATATCTTGACGAACACAACAACCCACTTCACAATAAAGTCATTACCGTTAACAAAGACATTGGCGATGTTCCTGTTGAGGTTGCTATGCGCTATGGAAACACATACAATGATAATATTTTAACATTTGTTAATAACATCAACACTATTGAGGGTGGTACCCACCTGTCTGGTTTTAGGTCTGCTTTAACCAGGGCAATGAACAATCACGCGTCCAAAAACAACCTTATAAAAGCAAAGAAGAATGAAAAAATAACACTAACCGGTGAGGATTTTAGGGAGGGTCTAACCGCTATTATTAGTGTAAAGGTTGCAGAGCCACAATTTGAAGGGCAAACGAAAACAAAGCTTGGTAATGGAGAAATTAAAGGCGTTGTTGATAAAATTGTATACGAGGGAATATTAGACTTCTTAGAACAAAACCCATCAATAGGAAGAAGAATTATTGAAAAAGCACTTCTTGCTGCGCGCAGCAGATCTGCGGCAAGAAAAGCGCGAGAACTAATAAGAAGAAAAAGCGCACTAGGGGGGTCTTCTTTGCCTGGAAAACTATCCGACTGTTCTAATAGGGACCCTGTTTTTTGTGAGCTTTATTTAGTTGAGGGTGATTCCGCTGGCGGGTCAGCCAAACAAGGAAGAGACAGGAGAACACAAGCAATATTACCCCTCCGTGGAAAGGTTATTAATTCAGAAAAAGCAAGAATCGACAAACTTCTCTCTAATAACGAAGTACAATCAATGATTACCGCACTAGGCGCAGGGTTTGGCGGATCAGAAGAAGAGTCTGGTGAAAAATCTGCCGGAGATTTTGATGTTGAAAAGCTTCGCTATCATAAGGTTATAATTATGACCGATGCCGACGTAGACGGTTCTCATATCAGAACGCTTTTATTAACTTTTTTCTATAGAAAAATGAAAGAAATAATTGATGGTGGTTATTTATATTTAGCACTTCCACCGCTTTATAGGGTCTCCCAAGGAAAAAAAGAATCATACGCATACGACGATAACGAGCGAGACCTATTAATTGAGCGCATGAAAAAAGACAATAAAAATACAAAAGTAGGTATACAAAGATATAAAGGTCTTGGCGAGATGAACCCGGGCCAATTATGGGAAACCACCATGGATCCTGAAAAAAGAACATTAATGAAGGTAACCGTTGAAAGCGCTGCAGAGGCAGCTGAAACCTTTCAAAACCTAATGGGTAGCGACGTTGAGGCAAGGCGCAGTTTTATTGAACGCAATGCAAAATTTGTTGTTAACCTAGATGTATAATAATTGGAGCTATAAATGACAGACTTTAACAGAGATAATACACTACCAAGAGACATTGTTGATGAAATGAAGGAGAGCTATCTCAACTATTCTATGTCTGTAATTGTGTCTAGAGCACTACCAGATGTTCGTGATGGTTTAAAACCAGTACATAGAAGAATATTATACGGAATGAGCGAGCTGGGCTCCAGTTGGAACAGGCCCTATAAAAAATCAGCAAGAATTGTTGGAGATGTTTTGGGTAAATACCACCCGCACGGTGATAGCTCTGTTTATGACGCGCTAGTTAGAATGGCACAAGATTTTTCTATGCGCTATGAGCTAGTTGATGGCCAAGGAAATTTTGGATCCATAGATGGAGATAATGCTGCAGCCATGCGTTATACCGAATCTAGAATGACCAAGCTTTCAAGTGAAATGTTAAAAGATCTTGAAAAGGAAACAGTAGAGTGGGATCTTAATTTTGACGAGACGCTAAAAGAACCAAGCGTTTTACCATCAGCTGTTCCAACTTTGCTTGTAAATGGTTCCGAAGGTATTGCTGTTGGTATGGCAACAAAAATCCCACCCCACAACCTAACAGAAATCATTAATGGTTTAATTTCGTTAATTGACAACCAGTCAATAGATACAGATGAGCTGATGCAACACATTAAAGGCCCCGATTTTCCAACGGCAGGTTTAATTTTAGGTATGGACGGCTTAAAAGAGGCCTACGAAACCGGACGCGGGAAAATAAAAATGCGCGCAAGAGCACATATTGAGACTAATAAAAAAGGAAGAAACAGCATTGTAGTTACAGAGGTTCCTTATCAAACAAACAAAGCGTCTTTGGTAGAAAAAATTGCTGACCTAGTTCGTGATAAAAAAGTTGTGGGGATTAGCGATCTTAGAGATGAATCAGACAAAGACGGAATACGGGTGGTAGTAGAAACTAAGCGCGACGCTGTTCCGGAGGTTATTTTAAACCAGCTTTATAAACACACACAACTACAAGACACATTCGGAATAATTTTATTGGCGCTAGTGGACGGTATCCCAAAGATCATGCCGCTAAAAACAGTATTAAATCATTTTATTGATTTTAGACATGAGGTTGTTGTTAAAAGAACCGAGTTTGAACTAAAAGAGGCTGAGGCACGAGCCCATATATTAGAAGGTTTAAAAATTGCACTAGATAATATCGATGCTGTGATTAAAGTAATTAGAGGAAGCAAAGACCCATCCCAAGCCAAAGAAGGCCTTATGAACAGTTTTAATTTATCAGAGCTACAGTCCCAGGCGATTTTAGAAATGAGGCTTCAAAAATTAACCGGACTAGAGGTTGACAAGGTTGTTGGGGAATACAAAGAACTAATCAAACTTATTTCAAATCTGAAAAGCGTTTTGGAAAACAAAACCAAGCGGATGGATATTATTAAAACAGAACTATTAGAAATCAAAAACCAATATGGGGATGAAAGAAGAACTGAAATAGTTCCCGTTGACACAGACTTTTCAATGGAAGACATGATTGCAGAAGAAGAGGTTGTTTTAACTATCACCCACCAGGGATATATTAAAAGAACAGCCCTAAACACATACAGAACACAGCGACGCGGCGGTCGCGGCGTACAAGGGGCTATGAGTAAAGATGAGGATTTTGTAGAACACCTGTTTATTGCAAACACGCACAACTACATGCTGTTCTTTACTGACACTGGAAAATGCTATTGGTTAAAAGTATACGACATACCTCAAGCAGGACGAGCTTCCAGGGGTAGGGCAATTGTCAACCTAATTGGTTGTAACCCCGAAGAAAAAGTAGAAGCCTTTGTTAGTGTAAAAGAGTTTGATGATGACCATTACATAGTCATGGCAACCAAAAATGGTATCATCAAAAAAACAGTGCTATCCGCATATGGTAAACCGAGAAAAGGTGGAATATATGCAATTGAAATTAGAGAGGGAGATAAACTTATTCAGGCCCGAGTCTCTAATGGTGAAAACGATATTTTATTAGGCACGCACGAAGGTAAGTCTATACGTTTTTCTGAAAACGACGTAAGGGCAAGCGGAAGAAAAACAATGGGGGTAAAAGGTATTAAGCTTAGCTCAAAAGTAGACTATGTTGTTGGTATGTTGATTGTAAAGCGTGAAGGAACAATTTTAGTTGCTACCGAAAAAGGATACGGGAAAAGAACAGAGGTTTTACAATATCGCACACAAACACGAGCCGGGAAAGGCGTACTCACAATGCGCTGCACAGACAAAACTGGGAAAATGGTTAATATAATGGAGGTTGTTGATTCAGATGATTTAATTGTTATCACTGATTCAGGCGTGTTAATGAGACAACCCGTTAAAGCTATACGATCAATTGGTAGGGTCACACAAGGCGTTAGGCTTGTTAAGCTGGACGACGGAACAAATATATCATCCATTACCAGGGTAATTAGTGAGGATAGCGCAACGAAAGAAGAAGACAAACAAATATCCATAGATACCGAAACAGAAGAACAGGCCCCCGAATCTAATTAATGAGCATTGAGAACAATCTTCAAAAGATATTAAGTGCAATAGAGTCTTCAAAAAAAAATGGCAACCAAAGTCAAAATGTTACATTGGTTGCCGCAACCAAAACCCAACCCTTTCGCTTAATTGAAGAGGTTTACTCTTTAGGGGTTTTACATATTGGGGAAAACAGAATACAAGAAGCAGTAAACAAATTCAACTCGTTTTCTTCAATGCCAAAAATAACCCGCAGGTTTATTGGCCACCTCCAGTCAAATAAAATAAATAAATTTATAGATTTATTTGATACAATCGATTCAATCGATTCATATAAATTGGCTAATAAGATTAATAACAAAGCACAATTATTAAATAAACCCATTAGTGGGCTGATCGAGATCAATACCAGTGGAGACAAAAACAAGAATGGCTTTAAGCCGGTGCTCAGCGACGACCTAATTAAATCTATCTACTTTGACCATATTAACATAAAAGGACTTATGACCCTTGGCCCCTTTTCCCAAAACGAACAAGACACAAGAAAAGCCTTTGTTGATTTAAGAAAATTTCTTGATCAGCTTAACGAAGAATGTGGTTCAGAAAAACTAACAGAGCTTTCAATGGGTATGAGCGGGGATTTTACTATTGCAGTAGAAGAAGGAAGCACAATGATTCGGGTAGGCACCTCATTGTTTGGGCCTAGACAATGACACAGTTTATATATTGTTGTTCACAAAGCATTTCAGACCAACTAAACATTAAACACAATGATCGTTTTTATAACCATGGGATGAAAAATCACGATAACTATACATTTCTGTTCCCTTTTGATAATACAAACAAAACCATTAATCCAGAAAACTACTCAAAAATAAGAAACAAATATGGGTTTAACAGCTTGGTGTTAATTGATAGGGTTTTTATAGACACCAAGACAGCCCACACCGCTGATCATGTAAACAGAACAGGTCACAATTTTTTACGGGGTAATACGCCCTATGAAAACCACCCAACCTTCCCCGATATATCTAAAATTTATAATACCAAAAACGGAAAGGTGTTTGTAAGCGTGGGGGAGAAAAAACCCTTGAATATTACAGTTTCAAAAAATGAAATTCTATCCGAGTGGATTGCAATGGTTTCACCAGTTTGGCACTATATAGGCGTGAAGATTACTGGTTTAGGTATAAACAAGAAAATTAATTCAACAGACCAAATAAAAATATAATTTAATGAAGCCTTTAATTCTTTCGTTGTTGTTGGTATTCACAGCCTGTACCAATAAAAATATTGCCATTGCCCATATAAAGGGAATTGGCTCAAGCCCAATTAATGGAGTAGCAAAATTTATAGAGACAAATAATCTTGTAAAACTAACCATAGACGTGCACAATGCTAATTCAGACCAATTAGCAATTCATATTCATGAAATAGGTGATTGCGAATCCCTAGACGGGCTTAGCGCAGGTAGCCACTGGAACCCTACAAACGAAGAGCATGGCAAGTGGGGGGTGCCGCCATTTCATAGTGGAGATATCGGCAACTTATTAATAAATAAAGAGGGCTCCGGAACTCTGGTTGTTGAGGATTTTTTTAAACGATGGTCGATTTCTAACCCTGGCAAGTCAAACATCATTGGGCGTGCTATCATTGTTCATTCAGGAGCAGATGATATGCATAGCCAACCTAGTGGAGCCGCAGGTAGCCGCATTGGTTGTGGCACAATAGAGTAGCTGGTGCAGCCGCTAGACCCAAAACGCTATGGCCTTACCCCAAGAACTAAGCTGGTTAAACTTGACAATGCGATAGGAATTATTATAGATAGAAAATCACGCATCATCATGAAAGATGGTAATAAAATATTAGACCAAGCCAATACAATACAAACAATAGAAAATTCACCAATTGTTTTGTTTACATCAGCACCCGTTTGTAGTAAGACAAAAAATTATTTATTAGAAAATAATATTTCAATAAAAAACCTATAATCACCAGCCAAATATTCTAGTTCCAGTGAAAACGAAACCAAGAATTATTATCCATGAAAAGTCGTAATTTCCTGTGCTAATTTTTTATTATTTATTAAATAAATATGTATAGAGATACTGACCCACAAGAAACCAAGGAATGGCTTGAGTCTATAGAGGATGCGCTCGAGGAGCACGGACAAGAGAGGGCCCAATTTCTATTACAAACCCTTATTTCGTATGCACAAACAAAAGGTGCACGGCTACCATTTAATACCAACACACCCTATGTAAATACAATTCTACCATCGGAGCAATTAGACTATCCTGGTGATCTTGTTTTAGAGGAATATATAACATCAATCATACGCTGGAATGCAATGGCAATGGTTACGCGGGCGAATACAGAAACATCCGGAATTGGTGGTCATATTTCAACCTATGCATCTGCCGCGACGCTCTATGAGGTTGCGTTTAATCATTTCTTTAAAGGCTTAGAACACCCCGATGGACAAGACCTGATATTTTTTCAAGGACACGCATCCCCGGGTATTTATTCTCGCGCATATCTTGAAGGTAGACTAACCAAGCAAAAAATTCACAATTTTAGACATGAGCTATCTGATGGGGGCGGCCTATCTTCATATCCACACCCGTATTTAATGCCCGATTTTTGGCAGTTTGCAACAGTATCTATGGGCCTAGGCCCCATCATGGGAATATATCAAGCACGATTTATGCGATATATGATCGATAGAGGCTTTATTAAAGATACAGGAAGAAAAGTATTTGTTTATACAGGTGATGGCGAAATGGATGAGCCCGAATCTTTAGGGGCATTGACTTTAGCATCACGAGAAAACCTTGATAACCTAATTTTTGTTGTAAACTGTAACCTGCAAAGACTTGATGGTCCAGTGCGCGGCAACTCAAAAGTAATTCAAGAGCTTGAGGGTGCGTTTAGAGGCGCTGGCTGGAATGTTATAAAGGTGATTTGGGGATCAGAATGGGACGATCTTTTTCAAAAAGATGTAAACGGCAAACTAATTAATAGACTTACTGAACTGGTTGATGGAGACTTGCTTAAATACACCGTTGAAGGTGGGTCCTTTTTTAGAAACGAATTTTTTGGTAAAGACCCCGAGCTTTTGGATATGGTCAAAGATTTATCAGACAAAGACCTAGAGCAAATGCTCGCAGGTGGCCATGATCCGGTAAAGATGTATTCAGCATATCAAGAAGCGGTAAATTGCAAGGGAAAGCCAACAGCAATTTTAGCCAGAACAGTTAAAGGTTATGGTCTTGGCGAAGCAGGTGAAGGTAGAAATATAACCCATAATCAAAAAAAGCTTAATGAAAAAGAACTCCTTTATTTTCGCGATCGATTTAACATACCATTAAACGATAAAGATGCTATAAGGGCGCCATTTCACAATTTTAATAAAAATACAAAAGAGTATAAATATTTAAAAAGCCAACGCGATAAGCTTGGTGGTCCTGTACCAGTAAGGGCTGATCGGTCAAAAAAACTCCAAGTACCTAATATAAAAATATTTGATGAGCTATTAAATGGAACCGGTGAACGCGAGGTTTCAACGACCATGGCTTATGTGCGACTACTTACATTATTAACGAAGAACAAAACAATTGGCAAACACATTGTTCCTATTATACCAGATGAAGCCAGGACCTTTGGAATGGATCCATTGTTTAGACAATTAGGTATTTATGCACATAAAGGCCAGCTATATGACCCTGTTGATTCTGATCAGTTCTTATATTATAAAGAGGCAAAAAACGGTCAAATTTTAGAAGAGGGTATTAATGAGGCTGGCGCACTATCATCTTTTTGTGCGGCTGGTACAAGCTATAGCAACCATGGTGTTAAGATGGTTCCCTTTTATATTTATTATTCTATGTTTGGATTTCAAAGAGTTTGGGATCTTATTTGGGCATCCGGCGATATGAGAGCGCGCGGTTTTCTTTTAGGCGGTACGGCGGGAAGGACAACACTTAATGGTGAGGGGTTGCAACACCAGGACGGGCACAGCCACCTAGCTGCTGCAGCCACACCAAATATAAAGGCATACGATGTCGCATATGGTTATGAAATTGCTACAATAGTGCACCACGGCCTTGGTGAAATGTGCCAACAAGATAAGGATGTTGTATATTATTTGACCCTTGAGAACGAGAATTATCAACACCCACCAATGCCTAAAAATTCAAGCAAGGGAATTATAAAAGGCCTTTACAATATTAAAAAACCAAAAAGCCCCGCGCTTCGCCTATTAGGTAGCGGACCATTAATGGGAGAAACTTTTGCAGCAGCAGGTTTATTAAAAAAAGATTGGAACATTGATTGTGAAATTTGGAACGTAACTAGTTTTAGTGAATTAAGAAGAGATGCTGAGGAGGTTGAGCGTTGGAATTTAATGCACCCAGCTGGAAAAAATAAAAAATCTCATTTGGAAGAATGTTTAAGGGATAAATCTATACCTGTAATTGCGGTATCAGACTACGTAAAAATGGTTTCAGAACAAATTGGACCCTATGTACCTGGTCCATATTATGCACTTGGGACCGATGGTTTTGGTCGCAGCGACACCAGAGAAAACCTGCGACACTTCTTTGAAGTAGATAGATATTATATTACTTTATGTGCTATACGTTCATTAATTATTGATAATAAATTAGATGCTTCAGCTGCAAAGAAAGCAATTTCAAAATATAAAATTGACCCCAATAAACCCAGCCCAATTAGTGTATAGATGGCAAAATCAATAATAGATATAATCCTTCCAGATCTTGGAGAAGGTATTTCTGGTGCAGAGGTTAGCGAAGTATCTATTTCAGTTGGAGATCAGCTTAATAAGGGAGACACTATCGTTGTTTTAGAATCAGATAAAGCATCCATGGAAATACCATCAGATTTAAATGGAACCGTAAAAGAAATTTTAGTAAAAACTGGCCAAGCTATTGAAGTTGGACATTCCTTAATAAAACTAGAAACCGACAATGCTCAAGAAAACAAAGAAAAAACAAAACCCCGGGTAGATGAAACAGGCGACAAACAAGAGCCGCTTAAACAACCAAGCCCACAGAATACACAATCTGATGTACAATTAGACCCCTCATCTGGCGATAAAACATTTTCATCACCCGGAGTACGGCGATTAGCAAGAGAGCTTTCAATAAACCTATCCCATATTAAGGGCTCGGGTGATAAGGGTCGCATTACCAAAGATGATTTACACAAACACATTAAATTACAAATGGCAAGCCAGAGAGGCGTTGCTCAATCCATCAATCAAGAAGTAGACTATAAAGAATGGGGCAGCACCGAAGAAATAAAATTAAGTAAAATAAAAAAGATTACAGGGAGACGGCTACAAGAGGCGTGGCAAACCATACCACATGTAACCCAATTTGATGAAGCTGATATTACAAAATTAGATTCAACTCGACGCGCCATGAATAAAGAGTTAGAAAAAAAGAAAATAAAAATTACCTTTCTACCATTTCTAATAAAGGCTGCTACCCATGTTTTAAAATCAATGCCTGAATTCAATAGCTCATTAAATCACACGGGCGAAACGCTCATAATGAAACATTATTATAATATCGGAATAGCAGTGGACACACCAAGAGGATTGGTTGTTCCCGTAATCAAAGATGTTGATAGTAAAACCATAGTGGATTTATCTATTGAACTTATGGATATAAGCGATAGAGCAAAATCAAACAAGCTTAAACCAAAAGAACTTTCCGGTGGAACTTTTACAATCTCCAGCTTAGGTGGAATTGGCGGGAAGTTTTTTACACCAATTATTAATCCCCCAGAAGTAGCTATTTTGGGAATCTCCAAAAGCATTTGGGAAAATATTTATAACCATGAAACAAAATCTTCTTCCCCTAAATATATTATGCCATTTTCATTATCCTATGATCATCGCATTATAGATGGTGCTGCGGCAGCTAAATTCACAAGTACATTTAGCCATACAATAGAAGAGCTTTCGTTTAAAGAAAAATAATTATGAGCAAAATTAAACATACAGAAATTCTGGTAATTGGCGCAGGTCCAGGTGGATACGCAGCAGCTTTTCGCGCGGCAGATCTCGGAAAAAAAGTAACACTAATTGATCGAGATCAAAATATGGGGGGAGTTTGCCTGAACAGAGGGTGCATACCATCAAAAGCATTGCTACATATAACTAAAGTAATGGATGAAGCTGCTTCGCTGGCTAAATCTGGTATTATATTTGGAAATCCCAAAATTGATCTAGACGCAGTAAGGGTACATAAGAATAAAATTGTATCCCAATTAAATAATGGAATAGCTGCTATGGCAAAAGCTAGAAAGGTTGAGTTTATACAAGGCAAAGCCACATTTAAATCTAACTCCGAAGTAGAGGTAGTTAATGGTAAAAAGAAAAATTCATTATCATTTGATCAATGTATAATTGCTGCAGGGTCCTCCTCCTCTATGCTGCCCAACGTACCAAAGCACAAAAACATACTGACCTCTAAAACCGCACTTGATCTGGAGAGTATACCAAAAAGCCTTCTTGTTATTGGTGGAGGCGTAATTGGTGTTGAATTGGGGCAAGTATATTCTACCCTTGGCTCCAAGGTCTCATTGGTTGAATTTTTACCAAGTATTATTCCTGGTGCAGATCAAGATATTGTTAAACCTCTTGAACGTAAATTAAAAAAACAATTTGAATTGATAATGATGAACTCAAAAGTTGTTAAAATTAAAGAAACAAAAAATAATATGCTCAGTGTTACGATTGAACATGAATCAAAACCCAAAACAATGTCGTTCGAAAAGATTTTGGTTGCTGTCGGCCGGAAACCAAACACAGACCTTCTTAACCTAAAAGCAACAAACATAACAGTAAACGACCAAGGATTTATAAGCGTTGATCAATATCAACGCACCAATGTTAAATCAATTTTTGCGATCGGGGATATATCTGATAATCCAATGCTGGCTCACAAAGCTACGCATCAAGGTAAGGTTGCCGCAGAAGTTGCTTGTGGTAAGCCCTCAATTTTTGACCCCAAAGCAATTCCAAGCGTTGTTTATACTGATCCAGAAGTTGCTTGGTGCGGATTAACTGAAACGCAAGCAAAAACCGATGATATAAATTATGAAAAAGCAGAATTTCCATGGGCCGCTAGTGGTAGAGCGATTGCAATGGGTGCGAATCAAGGTAAAACCAAAATATTATTTGATCCCGACTCAAAAATGGTATTGGGGGTTGGTATCGTTGGCCCATCCGCTGGTGATATTATTTCCGAAGGAATGCTAGCTATTGAAATGGGCTCTGATGCAGAAGATATTTCACTCACCATCCATCCTCATCCAACAGTTGGTGAGACCGTTGGTTTGGCTGCTGAAGTATTTGACGGCACAATTACCGACCTATACATTCCAAAAAAATAATAAATGTCCAAAGTATTTCAACATATAAAATCGTCAGGCGGTATCGAGGAATACCAATTAAAATCCAACGGATTAAAAGTTTTAATGCTCCAAGATAATTCAACACCCGTCACAACTTTTATGGTAACCTATCATGTAGGCTCACGTAATGAGGCAATTGGATATACTGGGTCAACACACTTATTGGAGCATTTAATGTTTAAAGGTTCTCGTAATTATAATAAGGAAAAAGGCACTGCAATTTGGGATGAACTCCAAAGTATCGGAGCCCAAATAAATGCGACTACATGGAATGACAGAACAAATTATTTTGAAGTTGTGCCTAGTGAGCACCTTGAGAAAGCAATTTCTATTGAAGCCGATAGAATGCGATTTTCATTTTTAAAAGATGAAGATAGGCAACCCGAAATGACCGTAGTAAGAAATGAATATGAACGTGGTGAAAATAGCCCCTTTGATGTTTTAGATAAAAATATATGGGCTACCGCCTATCAGGCACACCCATATCATCATTCAACTATTGGCTGGCGATCTGATATTGAAAATGTTTCAACAAAACGGCTGCAAGAATTTTATAATGTTTATTATTGGCCAAATAATGCGACCGCCACCATTATTGGTGATTTTAATACAGATACCGCGCTATCACTTATTTCAAAATACTTTGGCGAGCATAGCAAAAGTAGTCACGAAATCCCAAAGGTATATACCGAAGAACCTATACAAGAAGGCCCTAGGCGACTAGTTGTTAAGCGCACTGGCCAATCGGGAATTACAGCAGTGGCTCATAAAACCCCTCACGGGCTTCATAAAGATATACATGCAATTCACTTGCTAGGTAAAATACTATGTGATGGTAAATCTAGCAGGTTACATAAAAAGATTGTAGACAAGGGACTTGCAACATCATTGTTTATGTATGATTTCCCTTTTAAGGATAACGGACTATTTATAACCTATGCTTTTTTAACACCAGACACACCTAATCAAGATGTTGAAGACATTATTCTTAGTGAATACACAGATATCATTACTAATGGCATCACCGAAGAAGAGATTAAAAGAGCCATTGCTCAAACTAGGGCGACTGTAGCTTTCAGCAGAGATGGGTCTTATGCTGTTGCTAGCGCATTAAACGAAGCCATAGCTATTGGTGATTGGGAGTTCTATACCACCTTTCTTCAAAAAATTGAATCCGTAACAACTAATGACATTCAATCTGTTGCAAAACAATATCTTATTGAGGATCAAAGCACTACAGGCTGGTTTATACCCAAACAATAATCATTACATGAAATTTATAGATTCAGTTTATATAGACAATCAAGTTGATGGATTAACTACCTATGTAGTTCCAACTAAAATAAAAGACGTGATTACAATTTCGGGAAGCATGTTGGGTGGCGCTGTATATAGTAAGGAAAAAAATTCTCGATTATCCCCAATAACTGCTTCAATGCTAGACAAAGGAACTGCTGATAAATCTAAATATGATATTAGTAATATATTGGAATCTATTGGTGCAGAGATAAGTTTCATATCTTCCAATCACCATATTAATTTTTCGGCCCACTGTTTAAGAAAAGATCTACCTGTTGTAGTGGAATTATTAGCCGAACAACTTCGAACACCTGAATTTTCTTCTGAGGAACTTAGTTTATTGAAAAAAAGAGCTATTGCCAATCTTGAAAGATCTAAGGAAGATACTAAAAAACAGGCACTAATTGGTTTATTGGGGCACTTATATCCTATTGGGCACATAAACCATAAAAACACCATTGATGAATCTATAGATCTAGTTAATGGTGTGAATCTATCTGATATTAAGAAATTTCATCAAAATACGTTTGGTCTTGGATCTATTAATATTGTTGCTGCAGGTGATGTGTCCTCTGAAAAATTACCTGATCTTATAAAAAATAGCTTTAAGGATTGGGGCACTCAAAAGCTTATTGAATTAGATAAAAAAGGAGATGCAAATAAAAGGGATCGCAGCACCACCTCAATGGAAATAAAAGATAAAACAAGTTCTGATATCTACATTGGGCAAACAATTAATATTACTGAGGATCATGAAGATTATTATGACCTAATGATGGGTATCTATATACTAGGTGGTAATTTCTCTGCTAGATTAATGCAAACTGTCAGAGACGAAGAGGGGTTGACCTACGGCATTGGATCCTCTTTGTCTGGGTGTAGTTATGGAGTTAATGGCCATTGGTATACATGGGGAACATTTGCGCCTAAATTAGTAGAACATGGAATTAAATCAACAATGACACAAATCAAACAATGGTACGAAGACGGTATAACCGAACAAGAGCTGGTTGCAAAAAAGACCACACTAAACGGTTTATTCAATGTATCGTTAGATACAACAACAGGATTAGTAGATAAATTATTATCAAATGCTGAGAAAAATAGAAAACTAACCTTTCTTGATGATTATCATCATAAAATCAATGATTTAAACTATCAATCAATAAATCAATCAATAAAACGTCACATCGATATAAATAAACTCACCACAAGTATAGCCGGAAGCAAGGCTTGAAGGTTGTATTAATATGCGCTACTACGCTTGATGGGTTTATAGCACGCCATAGTAAAGAAATAACTAGATGGACTATGGACCTTAGCCTATTTAAAAAACAAACAATGGGCCATACTATAATAATGGGCCATAACACATTTAATGCGCTTGATAATGAGCTTAGGGGGCGCAGTATTATAGTTCCCAACAAAAATGAGAGCCCAAAAGCAATCATAGATACCCTAAAAAAAACAGTTGATATATGCTACATAGCAGGTGGTGGAAAAACAAATTCAAGATTCATTGATTACATAACGCATATATATATTACCCCACACCCAATCATATTTGGAAGTGGGGTTGGACTTTTCAATAATAAGCAATTTGATTATAATTTATCACTTCAAAATACAATTGATGTATTAGGAGATGGTAAATTATTTCAATATCAATATAAAGTGATAAAATAATAGATATCGGAATAATATATTATTTAGAGAGTATTATATCGGATAATCGTATTTAGTTAATATTTTATCGTATTTATGGAATAGGGGATTATT
>JAYZHP010000078.1:0-5707 GCA_036166415.1 Fidelibacterota bacterium
AGTTAGTGTAGTTGGCCTAGCTATAACAATAAGAGAAGAAGATTGGTTTATTGTATTTGTAATTAGCGTTGCCCTTCTTCAAGTACTCATATCAGGAGCATGGAAAGACTAATATAGATTAAATTAAATATGAAATTATTAAAATTAGCACTCGTTACTATTCCACGATATAATATTGGACTATTTATTCTTTTATTTTTCTCATCCATCCTTTTTTATGGAGGTGGCACCTTAAATGACCCTAGCTCAAAAGGATATTCATTTACCAGAAACTTCTTTAGTGATTTGGGCATTTTATCCGATCAAAATCTTGCATCTGTTATATTGTTTGCCTCTGGATTATTGGTGTGCGGTGTGACATTCACTATTTATTTTTATTATTTTATGAAATTATTTAATAAAAGCATGATTTCTGATAAATTAGGTAAGATAGGTTCTCTATTTGGTATTGCTGGCGCTATATTTTTTATTGTTGTTGGCTTTACACCTCATAACTATGTGCTAGATTCCCATGTTATTGCCGTAAAGTGGGCATTTCGATGTTTCCTTGCGACATCTATATTCTTATCCTTTGCAATGTTTAAGGATAAAAGATTTGAAAATAAATATGCTTATGGATATCTATCATTCGCTGTAATGATATTTTTTTATATTCTAATTTTAGAATTTGGACCTTCTCCAAAAGAAAGTGATTTTAGCCTTATATTTAATGTTGTTTCTCAAAAAATTATAGTTTTAGTTTTCATTTTATCTGTACTGTATCAATCGCTTGGAAACGCATCTTTTATATCTAAGCACTTAAAATAATTATAATTAAAAAAAACATAATACTAATATGGAGAATTAATGTCTTTTATTAAAAATTCAATTGTATTGCTATCACTATTTTTTGCTACTTGCACTAGCGAACCTAAAATAGGATGGAATAAATATCTTCATTCTGATGATGTTCTTAATAGTCAAAAAGTCATTACAGCTGATATATTAAATGATTATATAACTACGCTTTCTTCTGATGAATATGAGGGAAGAAAACCAGCTACTGCTGGAGGTAAAAAAACGATTAGTTATTTGGTTGATAGTTTTAAAACGATGAATTTAAATCCCGGCAATCCCAATGGCACTTGGACTCAAAATGTAAAAATGCTAGGAGTAACATCTAATTTAAGAGCACAATTTGTTACTGATGAAGAACGATGGGTTATGGATACTGGAATTGATATTATTGGCAACTCTTATCAAAAAAAATCAAAGGTTTATCTACAGAAAGTTGACCTGGTTTTTTGTGGATATGGTGTTACAGCGCCTGAGTACGGATGGGATGACTATAAAGATATCAACGTAAAGGGTAAAGTTGTCGTGGTTCTTGTAAATGACCCACCTATCAAAAAAGATGATCAATTGGACCCTGATATGTTCAAAGGTGAAGCGATGACCTATTATGGTAGATGGTCCTATAAATACGAAGAAGCGTTAAGAAGGGGAGCTGCCGGTGTAATCGTTATCCACGAAACAATACCTGCCGGTTATCCCTTTAGTGTGCTTCAGTCAGGGCACGATGCTGAGCATTTAACGATAGAATCTAAAAAATCATTACAATTTGAAGGCTGGATACCACAACCTACCGCGGAGAGATTATTTTCAATGAGCGGAGTAAGCTATGCTGAAATGAAAGCTAAAGCAATTGACCCAAATTTTAAATCTTTCAAACTAAACGCCCAATTTACAAGTCGTATTTCAAATAAATATAGAAATGTTAAATCACAAAATGTGATTGCTATGCATGAAGGAAATGATCCTGAATTGAAAAATGAATATATCATATATACAGCGCATTGGGATCATTTGGGTATTAATAAAAAATTAACTGGTGATAAAGTATATAATGGCGCTAATGATAATGCATCTGGTACCAGTATGATTCTTGCTATCGCTAAAGCTTTTAGCGCTTTAAAAGATACTACAAAAAGAAGTGTATTGTTTTTAGCCGTCACTGCTGAAGAAGAAGGATTATTAGGTGCTAAATATTATAGTATGAATCCACTTTATCCTTTAGATAAAACCCTAGCTGTAATCAACATTGATGCTATGGGTAACACCTATGGTAGAACTAAAGATTTGATAGTTGTCGGTATGGGGAATTCAAATCTAGATCAGATTCTTGAATATGCTGCCAAGCAAGATAAAAAATATATCACCCCAGATGCTGAGCCAGAAAAAGGATTCTTCTATAGATCGGATCACTTTGCATTTGCTAAGATGGGCGTTCCGTCTTTATATGTAGATGGGGGAATAGATGTGCGTGGAAAAAACAAAAAATATGGTCTAGAAATGAAAGATATATATACAAAAAATCATTATCATTCACTAAGCGATGAAGTGCATGATGATTGGGATTATGAAGGCATGGTTGAGGATAATCGAATATTATTTCGCGTTGGTTATGCTATCAGTCAGCATGATGAGTGGCCTATTTGGAGCGAAGGCACAGAATTCAAGACTATACGTGAAGCAATGTTAGTAAAATAACAAATATTAGCTTATTTAAGTCCAATTTCAGTCAATCTTTCATTTAAATAAGTACCAGCGGTGTGCTCGCTATTCAACACTACCTCATCTCGAGGATGTAAGAATAATGGCATAGAATACCGACTGACATTTGAACTTGGATCTGGATTTATAACGCGATGTGTAGTGGATGGATAGTAATTATTTGATGCCAATTTGAGCATATCTCCAGAATTCACTACAATGGTATTTTTATCACAGCTAATATCATGCCATTTTCCATTTAAATCTTGAGCTTGAAGTCCGGGTTCGCTGCCTGCTAATAAAACCGTAATCAAATTAATATCTTCATGGGCTGCAGCACGCAAAGCATTTTCTTCAATAGTATCTACAATCGGAGGATAATGAATTATTCTAAATAGATTGGAAGCGCTTCCTTCAATCATTGTATGTAGAGGAATAGAAAAATTATTTTTTATTTCTAAAGGACAAGATTGCTCAATCCATCCAAGTAATTGACTTGCTAGAGATACAATTTCTTGATATAGATTCATTGTAGATGGGCCCATTATTTCAGGAAATTTTCCCCAAGGATAAATATGATAAAATTCCTTTAAATCTTTAATTTCTGAATCTTTTGCATTTTCAGTTAAATAAGGAAAATATCCATCCTGCTTATCCTTATCAAATAATAGATCATATTTATTTTCATTATTAAAAAAGCTTTTCCAATCAGTATAAACGGATTGAACTAGATCTTGATCGATGGGGTGGTTTTTAATTACAGCAAAACCAGATGATTTCAATGAATTTTCAAATTGTACTGAAGCATCAGGATCAGTATAATCAATAGTTAATACATCAATAGACATAGTGTCTAATAAGGGATTAGGCTAATTCTTCCTCAGAAAATTGCCATTGACAGCCATGGCACCACCAAGGTTTACCGTAATATTCTTCAACATTAGCTTGTAGTTGCATAGGGTCATCGCATTTGGGACAGTTTTTTTCAGTACCTTCTTTTGGCCATTTATAATCAGGCTTAAACTTTACAGGATTGTCTAAATCTTTATGTTTATTCATATTTTAATTTAAGTATCTTTTTGTTGAGTTTAAAATAGAGACTTTTAACTGCTAAGAATCAAGAATTGCCAAATAACTAATATGCTTAAACCGATATTTATATATCTTGAATAAAAATCTTCCTTAGTTCTTCGAATTGATTCCTGATGCAATAAAAAGGTATTTAAGTGCAGATTGATGGTGTCATTGTTGATGATATAAATATGCTTCATTGAATCATTAGGTCCATATTGACGAAAAGGTTTTGATATTGAAAGAGGGTGGATGCTAATAAAATGATTTCCCGGTATCAAAGGAATAGGTTTTTTTATTGGAGTGTGCCCAACCAGTGAACCATCTACATATACCGGCACATGACTACTATCTGAGGTTATATTGATATAGCCAATATCCTCCTCAAAAAATGATGATTGAGAATAGACCATAAAAATGGACAATAATAGACTTATAATACTTTTTTTCATGTTTGAATAAATCATTTTTAATTTATACATATATAGAATGAAGTTCTAATAGTAATTATGGTTCATAAAAGACCAAATATCAAACTCTGGCCATTATTTTTATTCCTACTCGTATCCTGTACAAGCTTTAAAGCATATTTTAATACTTTTTATAATGCTGAAGAGTTTTTTCAAAAAGCAGAAATAATTAGAAAAAAATCTGAAAGCGATAAACTTCCACAATCTGCTTTAGATCATTATGAAAAAGTTATACAGAAATCTCGATTTATTTTAGATGAATATCCAGATATAAGCTTTAGAAATGATGCCTTATTATTAATAATTCAATCACATTATTATAGAAAAGAATACCCAGAAGTAAAAATAGCACTATCTGAGCTCAGCAATGAATTTGGCCAACGATCGCTTATTGACTATAATTATTGGTCAGCAATGGTAAAATGGAAGGAAGGAAAAACACAGCCAGCAATCAATAGTCTAATAGGATTACTTGATTACGAAATAAATTCTTCAATTCAATCAAAGATATATCTTTCAATTGCTGAAATTTATTTTGAACAGAATATAAATGATAAATCAATGGACTACTTAGAGTTAGCCGCTGAGAAAATCACGGAAAGATCTGAGAAAGGTCAGATTTATTTTAGAATTGCAGAGTTATCATTTGATCAAAAAGATTACGATAGATCAGTTAAGGCTTACAGGCAAACGATAAAAAATTCTCAAATAAAAAAAAGAATTCAATTAAGCCATCTTAAGATTGTTCAAATTTATAGATTGCAAAATAAATTTGATCTAGCAACTACCACTATTAAAAACATGCTAATTGATGAGAATTATCAATCAATTTATGGAGCCCTTGAACTAGAACTTGCAAAACTCTATCAGATTCAAGGTATGAATGAAGAATCAGTAAGCAGATTGGAGAATATTGTTCAAGATTATCCAAGAACTCAAGAATCCGCAGAATCATCATATTTATTAGGTGAAAATTCATTAATTAATGATAGAGATTATGAAACTTCATTGCGATATTTTTCTACAGTAAGAAGTGAATATAAATCTTCACTTTTTATTAAATCTGCTCAAGTTAAAATAAAAGAAATCAATGCATATCTAAAGCTATCAAAAGAATATGAGGTATGGTTGAACGCTGTATCACTTAAAGACACCATTGATTATAATAGCGATATTAAAAATCAAGAAAATATATCAAAAATGTTATATGGTCTCGCTGAATTGGAAGCGCTACATTTTTCAAATAATGATTCAGCAATAGTTTTTTTAGATGAATTAATAAATTTAGAAACCAAATCTAAATTATTTTCAAAAGCTTTATATATGAAGTCTGTAATCCTTGAAAATTTAAATAATTATGATGACTCTAAAATTATTAAGCAGTTAATAATAGATGAGTACCCACAATCGGATTACGCATATGCTATTATGAAATCTGATCCAGCATTTTCTTCTAAACAAAAAACATCTTATGATATATTAATCAAAGCAGAGAAGCAATGGGATAAAAATCAAATTCTTGCTCTTGATGTATATAAATCTATTGTTAATAGCGACACAACATCAGAAAGTGGTCTTAATGCCGCATATTTTTTAGCATATAATTACGACTATTATTTTACTCGACCCGATAG
>JAYZHP010000079.1:0-6814 GCA_036166415.1 Fidelibacterota bacterium
TTGCAGTGATTCCAATTATGATTCTCTAATAAAGAAATATTTTGAATCTGGATGAGAAAAATACCAGCCACAAATTGAAGAGGCTGGATACATAGCCCGAGTTTCTGTTAGGCTTATTCCTGTGTGCTTTTCAACTTCAAGTATGCTCCAAATTTTATCCTTTTCTTTATGGCTAGGGCAAGATGGATATCCAGGAGCGGGTCTTATTCCCTGAAATTTTTCTTTTATCAAATTTTCATTCGAATTATTCTCTTTTTTTGCGTAGCCCCAAAACTCTTTTCGGACTCGTTCATGCATTCTTTCTGCAAACGCTTCAACCAGTCTATCTGCTAAAACTTTCGCCATGATAATATTGTAATCATCATTATCTTTTTCAAATTGTTTAATAATATTATCGAGACCATGTCCTGTCGTTAATGCAAATAACCCTAAATAGTCATTATTGGGAGCAATAAAATCTGCTAATGAATAATTAACCTTATCTTTGCCCTTATCAACTAACTGTCTGGGGAAATCAAACTCTAATCCTTCGCTAGTTACAATTTCATCCTTAGCCTGCGCATCATAAATTCCAATCACAGCCTTTGGATTTAATAGCTTTTGGTCAACAATACGGTCAAGCAATACTATTCCATCGTTGTATATTTTTTTTGCTTCATCTCCATATCTTTCATGGGATAATATAGATGGATACTTCCCTTTTAATTCCCATGCATGAAAGAAAGGGGTCCAATCTATGTAATTAACAAGCTCTCCTATGGGGTAATCATCAAAAACCTTTAAGCCCATAAGATTTGGCTTTAATAAAGAATATTTTTTCCAATCGATATAGTGTTTTCTTTTTCGCGCCTCATCAATTGATATTTTTTTTATATTTTTTTCACTAACATAATCACGAATCTGTTGGAAGTCATCTTTAACTGATTCAACAAATTGATTTTTTTCATCATTATTTAGAAGCTTGCTTACCGCACCAACAGAGCGAGAAGCATCAGTAATATGAATAGTTGGGCCAGAATAATTTTGCTCAATTTTTATCGCTGTATGTTTTTTGCTTGTAGTTGCTCCTCCAATCAATAACGGAACGTCAAAATCCAATCGCTCCATTTCTTTTGCAACGTGAACCATCTCATCGAGACTTGGCGTAATCAATCCAGAAAGGCCAATAATATCAGCGCCTTGTTCTTTTGCAGTTGAAAGAATTTTGTCTGAAGGAACCATTACGCCTAAATCAACTATATCATAGCCATTACAACCTAAAACTACACCAACTATGTTCTTTCCAATATCATGAACATCGCCCTTTACGGTGGCTAAAATAATTCTTCCATTAGATACATCCTCTAGTCCCATTTCTTTCTTTTCTTTATCAATAAAAGGAATAAGATAAGCTACTGCTTTTTTCATGACCCTAGCTGATTTAACTACTTGAGGTAAAAACATTTTTCCAGAACCAAATAAATCGCCAACAATATTCATCCCATCCATCAATGGGCCTTCAATAACATTAATTGGTCGGTCATATTTCTTCCTAGCTTCTTCGATATCCGTATCTATATAATCAATGATTCCTTCTCTTAAAGAATAACTAAGCCGTTCCTCAACGCTTGTTTTTCTCCAAGAAAGATCTGCTTTTATTTTTTTCTTTTTCCCTTTGTGCTCTTGAGCAATTAGAATTAATCGGTCAGTTGAATCATTTTTGCGGTCAAAAATAACATCTTCAATGCATTCTTTAAGTTTTGGATCGATATCATCATAAACTGTTAATTGGCCAGCATTAACTATGCCCATATCCATCCCAGATTTGACAGCATGAAATAAAAATGCTGAATGCATAGCCTCTCTCAGAATTTCATTTCCTCTAAAAGAAAATGATAAATTTGAAACACCTCCGCTAATATGAACTTTAGGAAAACGCTTCTTAAGCTCTTTAGCAGCTTCAATATAGGATTTTGCATAGGAATTATGTTCATCGATTCCCGTTGCAACTGCAAAAATATTTGGATCAAAAATAATATCCTCAGGGTTAAAATCAATTTTTTCTACAAGCAATTTATAGGCTCTGGAACATATTTCTACTTTACGGTCAAATGAATCTGCTTGACCTTCTTCATCAAAAGCCATAATTACAGCAGCTGCACCATAATCTTTTATTTTTTGGGCCTGCTCCAAAAATATTTCTTCACCTTCCTTAAGTGATATAGAATTAACAATACCTTTTCCTTGAAGGTTTTTTAGCCCAACCTCAATTACGGACCATTTTGAAGAGTCAATCATTATGGGTACTTTTGCAATGTCTGGCTCGGATGCAATCAGTCTTAAGAATTTCTCCATTGCTTTTTCAGAATCCAACAGGCCTTCATCCATATTTATATCAATAATCTGTGCACCATTATGTATTTGCTGCCTTGCTACTGATAAGGCCGCTTCAAAATCGCCTTCTTTAATTAATTTTTTGAATCTTGCGGAACCTGTAACATTGGTTCGTTCACCAACATTTATAAAGTTGCTCTCAGGTCGAATTACAAAAGGCTCCAATCCGCTTAGGCGCGTATATGCATCAACCTTTGGTATTTTTCTAGGTTTTTGATTCTTAACAGCCTTAGATATAGCTTTAATATGATCTGGCGTAGTTCCACAACATCCACCTACCATATTTACTAGACCATCCTGAGCAAATTCTTCAATGATCGCTGACATGTCATTTGGTGACTGGTCATATTCACCCAATTCATTGGGAAGGCCTGCGTTGGGGTATACAAAAACAAAGGTGTCTGCAATATTTGACAAATCATTTAGCCATGGCCTTATTTGTTCAGCTCCAAGGGCACAATTCAAACCAACCGCTACAGGCTTTATATGCTTGATTGAATTCCAAAAAGCTTCAACGGTCTGACCGGATAATGTTCTTCCGCTAGCATCAGTAATCGTGCCAGATATGAATATTGGTATATCAAGGTTTTTTTCTATGAGTGTTTGATTTATTGCAAAAAGTGCAGCTTTACAGTTCAATGTATCAAAGACAGTCTCTACTAAAAAGAGGTCAACGCCGCCATCAATGAGCCCTTGAATTTGCTCAGAATAAACATCTACTAATTCATCAAATGATGTATTACGATACGAGGGATCATTTACATCAGGGCTTAGTGAAGCTGTTCTACTAGTGGGTCCAATAGCTCCGGCAACAAAGCGCGGCTTATCATTAAAACTTTTAGCAGCCTCAGATGCAATTTTGGCAGCTGCATAGTTTATATCATAAACCTTATCCTCCATCTTATAATCCGATTGTGAAATTGAATTTGCATTAAAAGTATTGGTTTCGATTATATCAGCGCCAGCATTTAAATATAGCTTATGGATTTCAGAAACAATTTCGGGTTGTGTTAGTACAAGTAGGTCGTTATTCCCTATTAAATCAACAGGGTGATCTTTAAATTTTTCACCACGAAAATCTTTTTCTGATAATTGGAATGATTGGACCATGGTCCCCATAGCCCCATCAAATATTAATATTTTTTCTTCAATTAATTTTCTTATCATAATAAAAAAGCCCTTAGAGCTTACGCCAGGGCTTACCAAACCTTTTTAGCGCATATTTACTGTCGAGGCAATACGGTTCAAATCTCGACCTCAAAAATTAATATTAATTGATCTATTGTCCAATGATATAGTGCAAATTCAAATCTTATTGGTAAGTGGCATTAAATTGCATAAATTCATACTGGATTAAGATGATATTAGAAGGTGTATCAAAAAGTTTTTTCGTCTGATTTTAGACATAATAAGCAAAGTAAGTATTAAAATTTATCTTCGGATGTCTTATAATTAATAAATCTGAAGTTTTACCTTGGCTGAAAGGCCATCCTCGCCTCATAATCATCTAATAATCCATGCTAACTATAACTCATTATTGATCTATTAATATAGGAGTCAATATGGAAAAAGAGATTTATATCAGTGAAAGCATGGGAGAGTCTCGTATTGCTATCATTGAGGATAGTACGCTTGTTGAAGTCTATGTTGAAAAACAAGACCAACAACGTATGGTCGGAAATATATACAAAGGTAAGGTTGAAAATGTCTTACCTGGAATGCAAGCAGCATTTGTAGATATTGGTTATGATATCAATGCATTTTTACCGTTTTCTGAAATTGAAAACCCAGCTTACCTTGTAGATATTGATGATACTGAAGAAACCAATGGAAAAGGTAGCTCTAAACGTAAAACAAATCGAAAGTCAAATGATAATGTCAATGTTGACCTAAAAACAGGGCAAAATATATTTGTTCAAGTTATTAAAGAGGCATTTGCTGGAAAAGGACCTCGAGTCACAACTGAAGTAGCAATTCCAGGTCGTCTTCTAGTTTTAGTCCCAAATGCAAAATATATTGGAATTTCAAAAAAAATATGGGATAAATATGAGAGAAGGCGTTTAAAAAAGATTGTTTCTTCAATAAAAGATAAAGATACCGGAATTATTGTTCGCACAGTAGCTGAAGGAAAAAGTGAAGATCTTATTAAGAATGATTTCTATAATCTTGAGAAAAGCTGGCAAAACCTATTAAAAACAAATAATCAGAAAAAAGATGTTGCCCTTGTATACGAAGATCTTGAAACTGCATCTAGTGTTGTTAGAGATCTTTTCACTCCTGACATAAATAAAATCGTAATTGATTCAAAAAAATTATATAAGAAAATAAGTAGCTATTTGGAAGATGTTTCTCCAAATATGGCAAGTAGATTAGAGCACTATAAATCGAAAGCTCCTTTATTTGAAAGCAAAGGGATTGAAAATGAAATAGATAAGCTTCTACGTCCAAAAGTATGGTTGAAAAGTGGTGCTTATTTAATTATTGAAAAAACAGAAGCCATGGTTGTAGTCGACGTAAATAGTGGTCGTTTTATTGGAAAAAAGAATCATGAAGAAAATTCATTAAAAATTAATCTTGAAGCCTGCAAAGAAGTGGCTAGACAACTAAGATTGAGAGATTTATCGGGTCTTGTAGTTATTGATTTTATAGATATGAAAAATGAATCAAATAGAAAAAAGATTTATTATGAACTTAGAAAGGAACTAAAAAAAGATCGAGCAAAAGTTGCTGTATCCCCAATTTCAGATTTTGGATTATTAGAAATGACTCGTCAAAGAATACGCTTAAGCTTACTTGATTCAATGAGTGATGAATGTCCGACTTGCCGTGGAGCTGGAAGAATAATGTCAAGAGAAACACTAATTACCAGAATCGATCATTGGCTAAGAAGATATAAATCAAAAAATAGGAAATTAAAATTGAAATTAGAACTTCATCCTGATAATGCTGATTTTATGAAAAATAATAAAAAGGCACTACGAGGGTTAATGTGGCATAATTTTACTTATTTAACGGTTGAAGGAAATCCAAAAATTCATCGAGATGAATTTAAATTTTATGATACAAAGAATAATGAAAAAGTCATTGATCACGTAAGCATTGACCAAAAATGAATAAATGCTTAGATTCCTCGGCTTTTTTGGAGAAAAGATGTTTGCAATAATAAATATAGCTGGAAAACAATTTAGAGTTGAAGAAGGTGATCAACTCAAGGTACCTCATTTGTCTGTTGAGGCAGGAAAGTCATTGACACTTGACCAGGTTCTACTAATAAATGATGGTAAAAAAGTCACATTGGGGTCACCTTTGCTTAGTAATGCCTCCATCTCCGCAACTATTGTAGAGCATGGACGTGATAGAAAAATAAGAATTTTTAAGAAAAAACGTCGGAAAGGCTATCGAAGAAATAATGGACATCGTCAGAATTATTCACTAATCAAGATAGGCTCAATTTCTTCTGCCGCCACTAAAAAGAAAGCATCTAAAACTGCTACTACTAAGAAATCAAGTAAGAAGGAGGACTAATCAATGGCTCATAAAAAAGGAATGGGAAGTTCAAAGAATGGAAGAGACTCTAACGCTAAACGTCTAGGAATTAAGGTTTCTGATGGTCAAAATATCTTAGCTGGGGGCATAATACTTAAACAGAGAGGTACAAAGATTCATCCTGGGTTTAATGTAAAAAGAGGTGGAGATGATACTCTTTTTGCTACGAGTGACGGAACCGTAAAGTTTGGGCGCAAAGGAAGAGATAGAAAAATGGTGAGCGTAGTAAAGAATTAATAGTTTGAAAAAAATAAATATTTTTATTAGCCCTAATTTTAATTAATAAAGTTAGGGTTTTTTTTTATACATGATTAAAGTATATATCTTATTTTAACTAAATCATAAGGATAATTAATGTCACGAGCAAAAATTTCATTAATTGGGGGTGGACAAATTGGGGGAAATTTGGCCTTACTAGCAGCGCAGAAAGAATTGGGGGATATTGTAATATTTGATATTCCAAAGGCCGAAGGTATGGTAAAGGGAAAAGCCTTAGACCTGATGCAGCTTAGGCCTCATGATGGATATGATGCGAATATTTCTGGCACGTCAGATTGGAAAGATCTCAAAGATTCAGATGTATTTATTATTACAGCTGGATTACCCCGAAAACCTGGAATGGATCGGGAAGATTTGCTTGAAATCAATCTAGGAATAATGACAGATGTTGCTGAAAACATCAAGAAATACTCACCCAAGGCATTTGTAATCGTAGTTTCTAACCCTCTAGATGCTATGGTATATGCTTTTTATAAAGTTTCTCAACTTAAAAAGAATATGGTTGTTGGAATGGCTGGCGCATTAGATAGTGCAAGGTTTAGAGCATTTATTGCTATGGAGGTTGGGTGTTCTGTTCAAGATGTTACATGTATGGTGCTTGGAGGTCATGGCGATA
>JAYZHP010000080.1:0-13272 GCA_036166415.1 Fidelibacterota bacterium
TGACCAATGCTTTAGAAGAAGATTATGATGAATTTTCCGAAAAATACTTTAATTATCCTCTTTATAGAACCGGGGGAAAATTTACTATTACTGAATAGGTTTTTATCTATCTAGGAACATCATTAATTTTATTTATTATAAATAATAGATATTTGTCGAATTAAACTATAGGATAATTATATGCTTTCATCATTGATCAATGCTCTTACGGCGCCCAGCGAAACATTTCAAAAAATAACTAATGATTACAATTGGAAGCAGGCCATGACTCCTATGCTGCTAATAATGTTTCTTGCCATAGTTTCTTCAATGATTCTATCGGAACAAATTGCCGATCTCCAATGGGATCAAATCCAGCAAAGCATTAATAATAATCCTAATATATCTGAAGAGCAAAAACAGGAAATTTTGGGTTCCCAATATGATAGGGTATACTCGAATTCTGGGGCAACTGCAATTTTTATATATGTCAGTTCCGCGATTTCATGGCCAATGAGAATGGCATTTTGGTCACTATTTTCTATGCTTTTTGCGAATCTATTTTTAGGATCAAAAAGTCAATTTGGGAAAGTATTCACAGTGGTATCATTTTCTTATCTCCCCTCAGTGATTGAGTATTTGGTTAAGACACCAATACAATATATTAGCGATAATATGATGATTTTTACAGGCCTTGGTGCGCTTGGCATCGGCGAACAAGGAGACTTTATTAATAACTTCTTGAGTGGTATTGATATTTTTGCAATGTGGCGAGTTTATTTGACTGCAGTAGGATTTACGTTCCTTTATAATTCAAAACAAAATGATACTTTAAGAGTACTTGGCGCATTATGGATAGCTAGCCTATTAATCTTTTCTGCTATTGGTGCATTTTTTGCCGGCTTAGCTGGATAAGAAATATATTATGAGGGCAATACTTTTCATTTCACTTTCATTTTGCTATTCTCAAAATTACAGCCTCGAGGAGGCTATAGAAGTTGCATTACAGAATAAAGAAGCTCTAAAAGCTTCCGCATTAGATTTAAAGTCTTCTAGTCGAGATGTTAAAAGCTCTTATAGTGGTATTCTTCCATCTGTTCGGGTTTCAGGTAGTAGTACTGAATCTAGATTTCCAAAGCAATCCGTAGGCTTTAATCAATCATCTGGAGAAATACTTACTGATGTAAGCAGTATTACTTCAGCATCAACTAATTTTTCGATCACACAAAATATCTATGATGGTGGCGTATGGTGGAATAATATTCGCCTTGCAAAAAATAATTATAGAATATCTGAGCAATTTAATAGGCAGGTTAAAACAAATATCATTCGTAGTGTGCACTTTGCTTATTTTAATTATTTAAAAGCAATTCAACTATTAGATGTCTCAAGATCAAACTTGATGAGCTCACAACAGCAACTTACCTTAGCTCAACAAAAGTTCGACTTAGGATCTGCTAAAAAAACCGATCTTTTAAAAGCGAAGGTGCGTTTTGGTCAGGCAAGAGTAGATGTTATTACTAACGATGCTTCTGTTAATAGCGCGTACCGGAATCTGAAAAACGCTATGGGGTTGATTAACTCTGATCAAGATTTTACAATTGAAGAAGTAGAAAAGCCTTTGGAAATGATTCCAGAATTTGAAACAGGTTTTGAATTAGTTCAAAAATTTAACCCTAGCGTAAAGGCAAAGCAGTACCAAATCCTCGCAGCTAGATTAAGCACAAAGATAGCAAAAGGCTCTAGGTTGCCTGTCATTAGCCTTTCTGCAAGTACCTACGGAACAGCTGATAATCTAGGTGATGCAATTTCTAATAGTTATGGAGATAATCAAAGAACAAATACATCATTATCTGTTTCAATACCTATTTATAGTGGGAATAGCATTTCTACGCGAATACAAAAAGCAAAGATTGCTATCGACAAACAAGAGTCTGAATATTTATCTCAGCTTGAAGATTTATCGGTTCAGCTTGAAGATTACCTAGATCAATTAAATAATTACAGCGAAGTTATTCCAATAAATGAAACTGTACTTGAATCTGCTGAAGAGGATTTAAAATTATCGCAAGTTAGATATTCACAAGGCTCTACAACAATACTAGAGGTTTTAAATGCGCAGGTTTCTGTAGTACAAGCAAGGTCATCCCTTGTTCGCTCTAAGTATGACGCCTTTATTCAACAGGCAAACTTGAAAGCGCTATTAGGAACCTTAGATTCAGAGCAAAAAAATTAATTAGGAGAAAATTGTGCCTGATAATAAAAAATCAAATAAGAAAAAATGGATCATTATCACAGTTGTAATAGTATTTATTGCTGCAATGATTGCACTTAGTCTACGTCAAGATAATAAAAATGCAATTTCCGTTGAAACAGATAAAGTAACCTTTAAGACTGTCGTTCAAAAAGTAAATGCTAGTGGAACAATACAGCCAGAAACAGAAGTTAAAATTAGTTCATCTACATCATCCGCTTGGATTGAATCTATTACCGTTAGAGAAGGCGACTTTGTAAAAAAAGGACAACACCTTATTTCATTAGATAGAAAGCAATTACTTTCAAATTATAATGCAGCTGAATCATCGGTGCGATCAGCTAAAGCCCGCATTAAACAAGAGGTTGCCAATAAGAAGCGAACAGAGTCTATGTATGAACAAAATCTAGCTTCCGATCAGGAGTTAGAAGCTGTACAAGCCTCTTTTGAGATTGCAAACAGTCAGCTTGAACAGGCAAGAGCAAATCTTGAGTCAAGGAAAGACGAACTTGATAGAGCAAGAATTGCTTCACCTCAAAACGGGATTGTTACTAAAATAAATAAAGAAGTAGGCGAAATGGCACTTGGAGGAATGTTTCAGGCTGAGGTTTTAATGATTATTGCTGACCTATCAAGGATGGAAGTGATTATCGATGTAAATGAGAATGATGTTGTTTCTATTTCAAAAGGAGATACAGCAGAGATTGAAATCGATGCATTTTTGGATACCCTTTTTTATGGCGTGGTTAATGAAGTTGCTTTGGTGCCACAAGTATCAAGCATGGGCACACAACAACAAGTCACCAATTTTCAAGTGAAGGTAAGAATGCTTAATGTTCCTGAAGGCATTCGCCCTGGAATGAGCGCAACGGTAGATATCATTACGGACAAAAGAGATAGCGTCCTTGCTATACCAATTCAAAGTCTTACCGCCAGGAAAAAAGGCGCTGAATTATTTGAAATGGGCGAAAAATCAAAAAATAATTTTGAGAAAAAAGACGATAAAAGCGAAATGGAAGAATTGGTATTTATTATTACTGATAAAGAAGGTGTAGTCGATCGCGGCGGTAAAACACAGGAAAGTGATTTTAGTAAGAAGTTTAAAAAAGCAAAAAAAGGAACAAACTATGTTCATGCTCGACCAGTTAAAGTAGGTATTTCTAGTGAAATAGATTATGAGGTATTAAGCGGATTAACTGAAGGCGATGAAATTGTAATTGGCAATTATAAGGCAATTAGTAGAGAATTAAAACACAATGCACTGGTAAAAGTGCAAGTAGATAAAGATAAAAAGAAAAAATAAGTGTCAAATTTAATTTCACTTAGTTCAATTAAACGCCATTATGATGTTGGAGGTGAATTAGTTAAAGCGCTAGATGGGGTTGATGTATCCATTGAAGGCAATGAGTATATTTCAATCATGGGGCCTTCGGGGTCAGGTAAATCAACATTGATGAATATTATTGGTTGTCTAGATACCCCTACTTCTGGTATGTATCAATTTGAAGGTGAGCTGGTTCATGAAATGGATGATGATCAGCTTGCTTCCATACGCAATAGAAAGATTGGATTTGTTTTTCAAACGTTTAATCTACTGCCAAAAGCTACAGCTCTTCGTAATGTTGAAGTCCCTCTGATTTATTCCAATATACCAAAGGCAGATAGACTTAAAATGGCACGCAATTCTCTTGTCTCAGTTGGCTTAGAAGATCGTTTAGATCATAAGCCAAATGAGCTATCCGGTGGGCAGAGGCAAAGGGTAGCGATCGCAAGAGCATTAGTAAATAATCCTTCAATTATTCTAGCTGATGAGCCTACGGGTAATCTCGATTCAAAAAGCGGTATAGAGATTATGAAGATTCTTCACGAACTTTACGCAAAAGGGAATACAATTATTCTTGTAACGCATGAGCATGAAATCGCGATGCATGCTAATCGTATTATTACTATTTTTGATGGAAAAATAAAAGAAGATAGGCTTAATAAGAATATGACCAAGGCTTTGTAATGTTATCATTGTATTTTGAAAGTATTCGTATTGCAATTAGCTCAATTTTATCAAATAAAATTCGGTCTTTCCTGACAGGGCTAAGTATCATTATTGGAATCTTAACGGTAACATTAATGGGTACTTTGATTTCTGGTCTTGATAAAGGGTTTGATAAAAGCATGGACTTTCTAGGAAAGGATGTTTTATCGATTAGTAGATGGGAATGGTTTGGCGGTCAGGAATGGTGGGAAGTGCGTAATAGACCCAGAATAAAATTAGACTATATTGACAAAATTAAAAGTCGATCAAAGTATGCTGAAGCTGTAGCACCTGTGATGCAAAGAGGGGCAAATCTTTCTAGGGGAGATTTAGGAGCACGGTCGCAAATTTTTGGAACTACCACTGAATATTTAAAGACCACTAACTATGGCGTAGAAAAAGGGAGATTCTTTACAAACAGCGAAGATAGATCAGGCGCGCGCGTTGCATTATTAGGTTATGATATTGCTGAAAATTTATTTCCAAATGAAGACCCTTTGGGAAAAAATTTCAAGATAGATGGCATACGATTTCGCGTACTTGGTGTCATGGAAAAACAAGGAAAGTTTCTAGGATTATTTAGCTTTGACACCCAGGTAATTATACCTTCTGGCGCCACCCAAAGATTATTTTCAAGAAGAGGCTTTATTAGAATTAGCGTAAAAGTTCCTGAAGATAAAATTGAAGAATCCAAGGATGAGATTTATGGTATCATGCGCCAAATTAGAGGATTAAAGCCAACAGAAAAAGATGACTTTGCTGTTAATCAGACTATGGCTTTTGAGAATGTTTATAATCAAATCAAGTTTGCAATTGGTGGAGTAGGTATTTTTATTACAATCCTTTCTTTAGTGGTTGGAGGGATTGGTATTATGAATATCATGTTTGTATCCGTAAAGGAAAGAACCAAAGAAATTGGTGTTCGAAAGGCAATAGGTGCTACAAAAAAGATGATCTTAACCCAATTTTTGATGGAAGCGATTATGATTTGCGTGATTGGGGGAATCATTGGATTAACATTGGCTAGCCTTCTAAGCCTGGTTATTAATCAGTTTTTTCCTTCAACTATGCCCATATGGCTTGCGATAACCTCTATTTCGTTAAGTATTTTTGTGGGAATTGTAGCTGGAGTTGTTCCATCCTACAGAGCGGCAGGTCTTGATCCAATAGATGCGCTTAGATATGAATAAATCATGCTAGGGAAAAGACAGATAAAAAGCATATTGCGTGAAAGCGTTAGAATGACATTTGATGCAATTAGACAAAATAAATTGCGCTCAACTCTTACACTTCTAGGAATTTCGGTTGGAATATTTTCAGTCATTAGCGTCATGACCGCTATCAAGACTCTTGAAAGCTCCATTGAATCTGGATTGAATGTGTTTGGCACTAATACATTTATGATTACCAAAGATCCCGCAATACAATTTGGAAGGAATGATAAATATCGCAATAGAAAAAATATCGACTTAAATCAATATCTTACCTTAAAAGAGCGTGCAAAGCTGCCAATATTAGTTAGCGGTGGTGATGATACGGATAATGTAAGGCTGGTAACGTACAAGGATAAAAAAACAAAACAGGTTCCTCGAATATCTGGTGGTGATCCTGGAACGCTGAGAACAGTAAATACCTATATTGCTGATGGTAGAAATTTGACCGAGGAAGATATTCATTTGTCAAGAAGCGTATGTATTATCGGTGCTGATGTAGTTGATGCACTTTTTCCTTTTGAGGATCCGTTAGGCAAAGTTATTCAGCTACAAGGAATTAATTTTAGTGTTGTAGGGATTACGGAAAGACAAGGGCAGTCCTTTGGACAAAGCCAAGACAACTACATCTTTCTTCCAATAACTACATTTCTTCAACGCTTTAGAGGAAATTCGTACTCATTAGGTATTATGGTTGAATCTGAATCTGCTGAATTATACAATGAAACAGTTGATGAAGTCATTGGTATTCTTAGAACGATCAGAAAAGTTAATCCTGGTGAGGAAAATGATTTTGAAATAACAACCAATGAAGAGCTAATGGAAACATTTGGTTCGTTTACCGGATCCATTAAAATTTTCGCATTTTCAGTAAGCGTGATTGCATTAATTGTAGCAGGGATAGGTATTATGAATATTATGCTGGTATCGGTTACGGAAAGAATAAAAGAGATTGGTATTCGAAAAGCAATTGGCGCAACTAAGGGACATATATTAATTCAGTTCTTAACAGAGGCAGTATTTTTGTGTCAAGTTGGTGGAATTATTGGAGTTATTTTTGGTATTGCAGCTGGGAATCTGATATCAATAGTAGCAAAAGTTCCTGCGGTTATTCCAATTGATTGGGCAATCTATGGAGTGATAAGCTGCTCACTAATTGGAATTGGTTTTGGTAGCTACCCTGCCTGGAGGGCTGCAAATCTTGACCCCGTAGAATCTATGCGGTTCGAATAAAACTTATTTCGAACATTCTTGTAGCTACACAACAGTTCTTATAAATTTAGCTATCGTTATTTGTTTATAAATACCATGATTTACATTTTGCACAGGTTTATATTAATTGAATTTTTCATCTGCCCGGCCAATCACTACCTCTACTCAAGTCAAGAAAATATCAAATGAATACAATTGCAATTATACCCGCACGTTTACAATCAAAGCGTTTTCCTAAAAAAATATTATTTCCAATTGATGAAAAGCCAATGGTTGTACATGTATATGAAAATGTGAAAAAATCTGAATCAATTGATGACGTAATAATTGCAGTAGATGATGATGAAACAATAAAAGAGCTAAAAAAATGGAAAGTGAAAACTGTTATGACATCTTCAGAACATCAATCCGGAACAGATAGAGTTCATGAAGCTTCTAAAGATAAGAATGCTGATGTTATTGTTAATGTTCAAGCTGATGAACCTTTTCTTGATTTTAGCTTGGTTGATATATTGGTTAATGAGTTTGATGATATGTCTGTTGAAATGGCAACCGTTGCTGGAAAAGAACTTTCCGCGGAACAATTAAATGATTCAAATACAGTAAAGGTTTTATTAGATAGCGAGAGGTTTGCTACAGCTTTCAGGAGGGATCCTGTTGATATTGAGTCTGCAGGATATTATCACCATGCAGGAATTTATGCATATCGTCAAGAGGCATTAAATAGATTTACCTCTTTAGAGCCATCAACTAATGAACAAAAATTTAAATTGGAACAATTAAGAGCTTTAGATAATGGAATTTCTATTAAAGTAGTTCTTACCGATAAAGTGAATAAAGGGATCGATACTTTGGAAGATATTAAAGAGTTGAATAAATAATATGGCAACAACTAGACCTGTAAAATATATTTTTGTTTTAGGAGGTGTGATATCTGGGCTTGGAAAAGGGATTGCAGCTGCTTCGATCGGTTACCTATTGAAAAGCGCAGGCTTAAGGGTAACCATTTTAAAATTAGATCCATACTTAAATGTTGATCCCGGAACTATGAACCCCTATCAACATGGAGAAGTTTTTGTTTTAGATGATGGCTCTGAAACTGATTTGGATTTAGGTCATTACGAGAGATTTATCGATGTAGATATGCGTAAGATAAATAACGCAACTACCGGTCAAGTTTATAGCACTGTTCTAGAACGAGAAAGAAGAGGGGATTATCTAGGGGCAACTATTCAAGTTATTCCCCACATCACCGATGAGATCATTGCGCGAATAAAAGCGATTAATAAACCCAGGAAATTTGATGTTGTTATTTGTGAAGTGGGAGGAACGGTAGGAGACATAGAAAGCCTTCCCTTTATGGAGGCAATCCGCCAACTTTCCCTTGAGGTAGGGTATCATAATCATACAATTATGCATCTGACGCTTGTGCCCTACATTCAAGCTAGTGAAGAATTAAAAACTAAACCCACACAGCATTCAGTAATGAAACTTCGTGAAATTGGTTTATCACCTGATATGATTCTTTGTCGGACCGAATACAAGCTAACCAAAGATGTAAAAAATAAAATTGGACTTTTTGGAAATGTGAATCCAGAACATGTAATCGAGGGATCTGAGGTAAAAAGTATTTATGAAGTTCCCCTTACTTTATATAATCAAAAAGTATCTGAAATTATTATGGAGCGCCTTCAGCTTCCAGGCAAAGCTGACATTTCTTATCTGAAAAATTTTATCAAGAAATATAAGCGACCCACGCATACGGTTAATATTGCGATGTGCGGCAAATACACTGAGCTACCAGATGCTTATAAAAGTGTATTAGAAGCGTTTATACATTCTGGTGTTGAAAATGATGCGCGCGTTAAGGTGCATTGGATAGCAACAGAAACGATAAAGAGTGATTCAGATGCATTGGATGCATTTAATGAAATGGATGGCATTTTGCTTTTACCGGGTTTTGGATCTAGAGGGTCTGAGGGTAAAATAATCGCTTGTAAATATGCTAGAGAAAATGAAATTCCTTTTCTAGGAATATGCCTTGGTCTGCAATGTGCAGTTATTGAGTTTGCACGAAATGTTTGCGGTCTACAAGGTGCTAATAGCACCGAATTTAATAAAAAAACACCTTACCCAGTGATAGATCTGATGGAATCACAACGTGCTATAAAAGCAAAGGGTGGAACAATGAGGCTAGGCGCCTATAGCTGTACAATTAAAAAAGGCACAAAAGCATTTTTAGCGTACCGTAAGAATAATATTTCAGAACGCCATCGTCATCGATGGGAAGTGAATAATAGATTTAGAGATAGATTAACCAAAAGTGGATTAATTATTTCAGGAGAAAACCCGGAACTCAATCTAGTTGAAATTGTTGAATTAAAGGATCATCCGTGGTACGTTGCAGGGCAGTTTCACCCTGAATTAAAAAGTCGGGTAAGTAGCGCTCATCCGCTATTTAGAGATTTTATTAAAGCTTCTGTTAAACATTTAAAGAAGAAATAGAGCATTATGAATACAGTTACAATTGGCAATGTTAAATATGAAAATGGATCCTTCCCTTTAATTGCAGGTCCATGCGTTATTGAATCAAGAGACCATAGCTTAAAGATGGCTGAGCAGATTTACAAAATTACTAGCTCGCTAAGTATTCCATTAATCTTTAAAAGTTCTTTTGATAAAGCGAATCGATCAGCAATTGATTCTTTTAGAGGTCCAGATAACTTAGAAGTGGGCCTTTCAATACTCAATGAAGTCAAAAAAGAAATTGGAATTCCCGTCTTGACAGATGTACACCTTCCGGACCAATGCGAAGTGGTTGCCGAGGTATCTGATGTTTTACAGATTCCAGCATTTCTATGTAGGCAAACGGATTTATTAATTGCTGCTGGAAAAACTGGAAAAGCAATTAACATAAAAAAGGGTCAATTTTTAGCACCAGGAAAAATGAAGCATGCTGCAAAAAAGATTGAATCAACTGGTAATAAAAACATATTATTAACTGAAAGAGGAACCTCTTTTGGGTATAGCTTAGTTTCTGATATGACATCTATACCTATTATGCAAAATGTTGGTTACCCTGTTATTTTTGATGCGACACATTCCGCGCAATTACCTGGCGATAAGCAGGTAACCGGCGGCCAAAGAGATATGATCCCAACTTTGGCTAAAGCTGCAGTTGCTGCTGGATGCAATGGTGTTTTTATGGAAGTACATGATGACCCTAGTAATGCTAAATCAGACGCATCTACCCAATGGCCATTGGATAAACTGGAAGAAATACTCCAAGCGTTATTAAAAATTTATGAGGCAGTCCATTGATGGATTATGATATTAATAAAATTAAAATGATTATCTCTGATATTGACGGTGTATGGACCGATGGATCTATTTATGTTGGAAACAAAGATTCAGAAATTAAGAAATTTAATGTGAATGATGGTGCTGGCGTTGCTTTATTAAGGCAATCAGGGATGAAACTAGCGCTTATCTCCGGTCGCGAGTCAAATGCCACTGCCTTACGTGCATCAGAATTAAAAATTCAAGATTTATACAATGGAACTTTGAATAAGATTATTCCATACGAAGAATTAAAATCTAAATACGATCTTGATGACTCTGAGATTGCTTATATCGGAGATGATTTAATCGATATTCCTGTAATGCAAAAGGTTGCGGTTCCTATCGCAACTCAAAATGCTTCAGATTCTTGCAAAGCAGTGGCAGTGCACATTACAAATAAATCGGGAGGTGATGGCGCTTTTCGTGAAGCAGTGGAATGGATATTATCAAAACAAGGTCGCCTTGAAAAGGTCATTTTAGAATTAAAAGATCAATTATTAAATCGGAAGTGAATCGGTTAATCATTATAATGCTATTAATCTCTGGATGTCAAAATACTGAGACTAAAAAAGCAGGCAAAACTAGAGATGGGCTTCCCGATGCTGAAAGCTGGAACGCAACAATAACCCTTACAAATAAAGGATCCAAAAGAGCGGTAATAAAATCAGGCCATCTAGAAAAATATCAACAGCGTCAGTACATACTGTTAGATCAAAATGTGGATGCTGATTTTTTTAATAATGAAGAAATTTATACCAGTAATCTTAAATCTGATATTGCTGAGATTGATGAAGCTAAAGACTTTTTAGTGGCTATGGGGAATGTTGTTGTAGTATCAGATAGCGGAGTTACATTGTATACAGATACATTATCCTGGGATAATGTTGATGAAAAAGTATTTACTGATGATAGCGTTATTTTCATTACTGAAGAAAGCGATACTTTATATGGGATCGGTTTCAAATCGGATATAGAATTAAATAATTGGGAAATTATGCAGCCAACAGGAGTTTTCTCTCGAGGTAACAAATGAATGATAATCACAAGCAATTGAGCGCAGAAAAACTTTCTAAAAGATATGGTGATTTCTGGGCTGTAAGAGATGTGGATCTCAAGGTAAATAAAGGAGAGATTGTTGGTCTTCTTGGTCCTAATGGAGCTGGAAAAACCACAACATTCTATATGATAACCGGAATGATCAAGCCTACAAGTGGGAATATTTATCTTGATCAAATGAATATCACTAAACAGGCTATGTATAAAAGAAGTCGATTTGGCATTGGTTATCTCCCCCAGGATGAATCAATTTTCCGAAAATTAACTGTAGAAGATAATCTTAGGCTGGTGCTTGAAATGAGCAACTTATCTAAAAATGAACAACAAAATAAAATCGATCAACTACTAGAGGATTTATCGATTAACCATATTAGACTAAATAGTGGAGCAAATTTATCCGGCGGTGAGAGGCGCAGGGTCGAGATTGCGCGAACCTTAGCTATGGATCCAGACTTTATTTTGCTGGATGAGCCTTTTGCTGGTGTTGATCCAATTGCTGTAGAAGATATCCAGTCTATTGTTAGCTCCCTTAAAGAAAAAAATATTGGCGTGTTAATTACAGATCACAATGTGAGAGAAACACTATCGATAACTGATAGATCTTATCTTTTATTTGATGGAAAAATTCTAAAATCAGGCACTTCTGAGTTTCTTGCGAATGATGATGAGGCAAAAAGATTATATCTTGGTGAAAGCTTTTCTTTATAATGGCGGAATTGAAACAAAAACAATCATTAAGCCATTCTTTATCACCGCAACAAATTCTTCAAGCTCTAGTGTTGCAATTAAACTCGATGAATCTTGAACAAAAAGTTGTAGATGAACTTGAGAGCAACCCATTACTAGAACAGCCAGAATCCATGGAAGAAAATGAAACACTAGAATCAAAAGATGAAGTTGATTATGAAGATGACCCTGATGAATATGAACCTGGCAATATTTATAGTAATAATAAAAATAATCAAGAAATTCCAATTGCTGAGCAGTTAGATTTTCTACAAGGCCTATCGCAACAGTTAAATGAATTTAACTTATCAGATCAAGAGCAAAGCATTGCTGAAGAAATCATCTGGAATTTAGATGAAAACGGATATCTTGCTGTAGATATTGTACTTATTTCAGATCGTATAGGAGTTTCCGAAGCTAATGTGGAGAAAATTTTGTTTATGGTTCAAAAATTAAATCCTCCTGGAATTGGAGCGCGAAATTTACAAGAATGCTTAACTCTTCAATTACAAGGAAAAAATTATGATTTGCATCGAAATATTATTAATAATCATTTCGATGATTTTGTAAATCATAAATACGATAAGATCTTAAATTCGATAAAAATAGAAGAAGCTGAATTAAAGCAAATCATTGAACATATAAAAAAACTGAATCCATACCCAGGTGAAGGAAAAATAAAATCACAAAATGATACTGTAATCCCTGATTTAATAGTTTCCAATGAAAGTGGCAAATGGAAAATTATTATTAATGATTCATGGATAACTGGACTGTCATTGAATGAAAATTATTTAGGAATATTAGAACAAAAAAGTGTTGCAAGAGATACGAAAAAATTCCTTAAACAGAAATTAGACTCTGCTACATGGCTCATCAAGGCTATAGAGAAACGTCAAATCACATTAACTGCTGTGATGTCTGAGATAATTAATAATCAGCCAGATTTTTTTAATGGGGATATTTCTTTATTAAAACCAATGAAATTAAAAGACATTGCTGATAAATTAAAGATGGATATATCAACAATTAGTCGCTCTACAAGAAACAAATATGTGGATACTCCATATGGTATTTTTGAGTTAAAATCATTTTTTTCAAATAAATACAATTTAGCGAGCGGAGATCAAGTAAGCACGAAGCTAATAAAAAATTTGTTGAAAAAGTTAATTGATGATGAAATAAAAGATGAGCCATTGACTGATACTGATTTGGCAAATCAATTAAAATTAAAAGGCTATCCATTAGCTAGAAGAACAGTTGCAAAATATAGAGAAGAATTAAAATTACCTGCCGCACGCTTAAGGCGGCAAATAATAAATTAGAAAGGAAAATCATGTCTTATAAACGAATTATTATTGGGGATCAAGAGATCAAAGTTCCTAAGATTTCACTAGGCGCATTTCCGCTTGTAGGTATTCTACTGGTTTTATGGCTATTAAGTGGAATCTATATTGTAGGCC
>JAYZHP010000081.1:0-83695 GCA_036166415.1 Fidelibacterota bacterium
ATGGACATTGTCTTATCGCGTGGATTACCGAATGAAAGCGATTGTTGAAACTGATCAGTAGTGCTGTTGTAAAAAATTTTATTTTTTTCACCAATGTTTGCTGCCACAATATCCGGCTTCCCATCACCATTCATATCGGCTATCGCAACCTGGCGCGTTTCATCATTGCCGGACCCAAAGATTATTGACTTGGAATAATCTGGACCAAAATATATCCGGTTGGGTTGTTTATTTCGGTTGGCTAATATAAGATCGAGCTTTCCATCACCATTAAGATCGCTTGCAGCGATTGAAATAGTAGCTTCGTCTTTTTTCCCAAAAGCCATTTCTCGATCAAATGATCCCTGACCATTATTAAAAAAGATGAAGTTCTGACTTTTTCTATTCGCTTCGATCACATCGATATAGCCATCATTATTAACATCTGCCAAACAAATTCCTCTTGTATTTGAGGCTTGTCTACCAAAAGAAGTTTTTAGTGAAAAATTTCCTTTTCCATCATTGATAAATACCTGGTTTTTGATGCGATCGTTGGCAACCACAATGTCTAGGTCGCCATCATTATCGATATCAGCAAGCGGTGCCATGTAGGATGTATTAGCTTCATCACCTAATACTTTGCTTCTACGGAAAAACCCACTTCCATCATTAAAAAAGATTTGATTGAACTGTGACCAATGCCTTCCGTTTGCAACGATAATATCAACATCTCCATCATTATCGATATCGCCTGCGCTTGTACTTGCGGTTAGATAGGTATCTGTACCAAGGGTAGCATAGGGATGCTTAATTAGATTAACTAACTGAGCATTGATTGTGCTAAATAATAATAATGCCCAAACTAGCTTCATTGATTACATATGATAGGTAAAATTGATCAAAGGAAATGGAATGCCTTCCATATTTTTACTAAAAAATCCTCCAATATCTACCGCAATTCTTCTACCAATAAATCTTCCAGAAAGTGCAATTGGCAAATTAGATGGATCATCTACTTCTGGTGGTAGCCAATATTCTGCTACAATTGCAAAGGAATTGGATATACGCTTATTCCCCGCAAGAACCAAGATGGGATCATTTGCAAATTCCCATTGCTTTCCATCGCGGAAGTAACCCCAACCTAATGAAGCTGTAAAGTGCGTAAATCGATTTCCTATTGTTGCGCTTCCAAATGCAAGCCCAGCTCCAAATTCGCTATTTTCAAGCGGAACGCTAACATACATCATACCAGCTGCAAGCCGGGCGGGTCCTACCTGTGGCAAAGAAAATTTACCTGACAGAACAACCGGAACTACATCCAGCTCCATTCCTGGAAATACAAACGCACCTGCCTGAAAGGAAAAATTGTTTCCAAATCCGCGGTTATATGATGGAAAGAACAAACAAAAATCACGGCAATAGGCTTTATGTTTTTCTATGGGAAAAGCAGAAGGAGCAAATAGGTACATGCTTTTATTGGGGTCAGCGCGCCACACCTGGCCCTCAACAGAAGCTGTTTCAACCTTATTTAATCTTTTGACAGATTCAATCGGGACATTGATAATAATTCCATCTTGGGTTTTAAGCTGATAACCTTCAGCGGACTCTTCAACAATCGTGCCTAAAAAGATATTCCCATCCTGAGTTTCTATTTCCACCATCTCGCTGTCTTGTGCGAAAAGAAATACGGAAAAAACAATCAGGCATGTTGATATAAAATGTTTCATGAATAAAGTTACACTAAAAAATTTTGTGATTAATATAATTTTATTTATGCAATCAAACTAAATTCCAGAGCTATGGAAAACATCATTAACTATTTTAACACCATACCGACTCACCATCGCACCTTTTTCCTTGTTGGTGGACTGACCTTTTTCTTGGTGCTTGAGTCTGGCATACCCCTTTTTCGATTTAATTATCGTAAAACAAAACATGCAATGATCAATCTTTTTTACACTTTAACTACGTTGGTCATTAATCTGATTGGAGCGTCATTAATCTTGTGGGCGGCAACCTACAACTCCATACACTCAACCGGTATATTAAATATGGTTCAACTACCATATTGGGCCACCATACTATGTGGATTGCTTATACTGGATTTTGTTGGAGCATGGCTTGTGCACTGGATGGAACATAAAGTCAAATGGATGTGGAGGTTTCATGTAATTCATCATTCAGATCAGTATGTTGATGTAACATCCGGATTGCGCCACCATCCGGGAGAAAGTGTTTTTAGGCTGCTATTTACATCTCTTGCTGTATTTATCTCTGGGGCATCGTTCGGTATTGTCATGCTTTATCAAACTTTATCAGGTTTCTTTGCGCACTTAACCCATACAAATATTCGGGCAATCAATTTTCTTGAACCTATTTTATCAAAAATATTAGTGACTCCTAATTTTCATAAAATACATCATCACTATGTCCTACCGCATACCGATCGTAATTATGGAAATATATTTTCTATCTGGGATCATTTATTTGGCACAACAATCAAGGTTGACAATATGGATACGCTCACCTATGGAATTGATACCCACATGGATAAAAAAGAGACTGAGGACATTAAGACCATGCTATTGATACCATTTAAAGAATATCGACGTCCCGTAGGTGCTAAATTTGATAATAAATAATTGGCTTTTGTATTGAAGGTATATATGATTTGGTTAGTTGGTGTTATTCTATGGAATTTTGGATTTCCACATGTCAAACCGATAGCCGATGTGCTAGCGGCTATTATTCTTTCTATAATGAGCTATCAGCTAAATAGGGTTATCTGATGAGGATGACACCTGAAGAAAAGCAAGAATTGGATGCATGGGTAGAAAAAGAGTATCCAAAAAGCATGAAAAGAATTAATTCATCAGATCCATTCCATCAGGTAGGGAAAAAAATTATTGCGATGGGTGGATTAAGCTATATTTTATTTGTAATAATTGATTATAATTTCCTTGAATCTTTCGCCATTGTCTTGTTAGTGCTTGGGATGCTTGTTGAAGTAATTGCATTAATCACATATTTTAGATCACTTTCAAATGAAAAATGACCTATCAAACAAAACGGTCTTAATCACTGGTGCTGCTGGTGGAATTGGACAAACCTTATGTGCTTCATTTGCTGAAGCGAATGGTACAATTATCCTTCATTACAATTCAAATAAAGATAAGGCCGAATCGCTACTACAAATCTTGCCAGGTAATAACCATAGAACTGTTCAGGCTGATTTGTCAAGCTCAGAAGAAATCGGTGCAATGTTTGATGCGATAGATGAGATTGATATCGTAATCAATAACGCAGCAGTGGTTGAAAGTCATGAGCTCGATTCATTATCGTATGATAAATGGCAAGATATGTGGAAACGTACGATCGATACAAATCTTTTGGGCTCTGCACATATTATGTATTTAGCATCGAAGATTATGAAACATAATAAAGGTGGAAAATTCATCAATATATCATCGCGGGGTGCTTTCCGAGGAGAGCCAACAGCGCCAGCTTATGGTGCCAGTAAGGCTGGATTGAATTCTTTAGGTCAATCTATGGCAAAAGCACTAGCAAAAGATAAGATCTATGTATATACCATTGCACCGGGATTTGTTGATACGGAAAGGGTAAAAGATTTAATCGATGACGAGGTTAGGTCTCAAAGTCCATTAAATCGAGTAGCAAAACCTCAAGAGATTGCAGATACAGCGCTTTGGCTAGCCACAGGTGATAATGAATTTTTGACAGGATGTATTATTGACGTCAATGGTGCTTCCTACCTTAGAAGCTGATAGCAAGCACCATTCAATAGTTTTTTATATACTATTGCCCAACCAAATACCAACTGTGAGCAGAATACCTGTTACGCTATGCATAATGATTGTTCCCCAGTTAGCAGGCTGAAGCAATCTATTATTGTAGTATTTGTATAATGTTTTTGTAGCGGTAAATCCAAAATAAATAGCAAGCAATGCAATCAAAGAAAGCATAGGAAAAGTCCCATTTAAGGCCATCACAATAATGCTTATAAATGCTGAACCGATCAATGCAACATAGCCTGCGCGCGCGCGCTCAGGACCAAGAACGACGATCAATGTATTCTTTCCGGTAGCCTTATCGCTATCATGATCAGGAAATTCATTCATGTAAACAACTGCGGCAATTAGAAGTCCTATAGGTATCCCTGCTAAAAAAGCTTCTGGAACAAGCCTACCTGTTTGAACTAAGGCGCTACCCGCAACCATTAATGGTCCAAAATTAAGCCCGATCAATAGCTCTCCCATGCCTCTTCTAGAGGAAAATTTAAACGGAGGTGCCGTATAGAAAAGCCCAGATAAAAACCCGGTAAGACCTAACCATAAAATTGGAAGACCGGATTTCATAATAAGCGGAACCCCAACAGCTGCGCTTAAGGCAAATGTTACTATTGCAACAGTTAGCATACCTTTTGGCGTAATAAGACCCATCTGTATACTTCTACTTCCACCATTAAGTCCTTCATTGCTATAATTATAGTTTAATGCGTCTGTACCGCTCCTATGGTCAAAATAGTCATTTGAGGTGTTGGTACCAATATGGAGAAAAGCTCCACCTAATAAAGTTAAACCCAACCATCCCCAGCTTACCGTTTCTCCTAGCATAGCTGCAACTGCTGCTCCTGTAAATATAGGAACAAATGTAGCACTCAAAAATGGTAGTCGCATAATAACCATCCATTTAAAGGCTTTTGTAAAAAAACTAATTTTTGGTCTTACTTCATCTGGGGTTTTATTTTTTAATGGAGTTGTTACTCCACAATATCCAATTTGCTCGCCATACTTATTCTTGGTGGGTGTGATTTTTATATGACAAGGTATTTCAGCTTTATTTTTATCTAGAAAAACTGTTTCGCCTTCCCAAGCACCTTTTTCAACCGCAATTTTTAACCAATTTACAACATGGCCTAAGACAACTTCTCCGGGACTAAAATCGCTGACTCTTTTTTTACCAATGACGTCGTTTTTAGTATAACCAAATAGTTTTTCTGCGCCTTCTGAAAAAGTTTCCACTTTCCCATCCAAATCGCAGGTAATAATACTTTTGACTTTATCTTCCACTTAAAACCCCTCGCTTTAAATTATTGTTATAACAAATTAATTAGGGCGGAAAAATACTATGATTTATTTATACAATAAATAGGATATTTAATCAATTGGATCGCCAGATGATGAATCAGGCTTAATCACTTCACCCCAATATGTTGGAGATGGATTCATTTGCCAGGTAATATTTTCACTAGAATGGTACACTTCAGGCTGATCGCCTATTCTAATATTACTAGATGACCATTCAGCGTTTGATCTGCCTACTATTATCTTACCCAATGCTTGTTGATCGTGATCTAATAGCTTAAGATGGGTACCCGTAGAATCACCAACCATAAATTTATCCCATTTAGATGAATTTGTTGATACCAGGGATGTTTTTTTCAAAGAAAGGATCGTGTTGAGAAAACTATTTACGGTATTAGATTTTACTGTTAATGAATCATGTTCATCAAGATACCAGCTCTCACCATCAAAAGATAATGATATGAACTCATCGCCTTTAGAAATTTCGAATGCAAATATATTTTCGCGCTCTAAATCAAAAACACGATCACTGGTTGCATTGTATTTTCCCTGTTGATAGCTATTGATAGCAAAAAGGGCTAGCAATACTATTAACGCAGCAATCATCCATTTCATTTGCTTACCCATATAGCTCCTCCAGTACGTCACTTCTGCTTTTTTGCCTACGCATTCGAATTAATCCAAATCCAATAATTAATAAACAAGGGGTAATGATATTTGCCCATTTCCATGTTCTTTTTGACCCGTCAGAAATATCTTGAAGCGGTCGAGAAGTTATTTCCCGCGATCGCAAAGCAATCAAATCTTGATCTCCAATTAAATAATCAACTGAATTTAAAATAAAAATGTGATTCTCAGGCGAACGACCCCCGCCATTATCAGCCATAAATTCTGAATCACTAACCAAAATTACTTGGTTAAGTGCCCCCAAAGAATTAACCAGCTCTGTTCTTGCGCCTAATACCTGATTAGACTTATTAAATATTCGCATAAAAGGATTTTGTTTAGGATCAGGGCTTAGATTAAAGGTTCCTTTAAGCTCTCCTGATTGCTCAGATGTGAAGAATAAAGGCGTAAACCTAACCTGCCCAATGGAACTAGAATCTTGCTTAATCTCGCTTGGAAAAATTAATTGCATTTGCTCCAACCCAGATACGATTGGCTCATCCGCATTAAAATTTCTTACAATAGGCAGCAATGGATATTCCATTGGTACATTCATCCGAATCGGGCCCATCTGTTGCTGTACATTCACTCTACCGCAAATTTTGTCGGTAACAAGATTTGCCTCTATGGAAAATCCATATTCTTCAAGTATTGAAAAAATATCTGACTCAATCGGAAATGCTTGTTGTATTTGCAAATTCGTTTTTATTCGATTCTGGGCAATGAATATATTCCCCCCTCTATTCATAAATTCAGAAAGGTTTTTATTTTCATTAGTAGTAAGTGAATCTGATATACCGCCCATCAAAATAGCTTGAATATCAACTGGCACTGCATCATTAAGTTTAATTACCCTAACATCATAACGCTGCCTTAAAACATTTTGAATATTTTGGTACTGCTCTGCTTGCCCATCAAGCTGCGCAATCCCAACTGTAGGCTTATTGATTTCTACAAGTTTTTTGATCTTGGTTGTAATCTCATATTCAAGTCCAGTTGTAGTTTGAATAACAGGCAGGACTTCTTTTTTATCTTCAAAAAGAATTACCATCCCCATCAGCACCCTTTTAACCTCCACTTTATCATTTTCAATAACTTGTAATTGGAGTGGAGCAATGCCAGATTTTTGAGCTTCTTCTTCTAGTTTCTCTTGAGAAGCAAATTCAAATTTTATTTTCCCTTTGGATATTGCAGCATATTCTTCCAATATATCTTGGAGATATCTTCGATTATTAGCGTATTCCCCAGGTAAATCATCAGAAAAATAAACCTTCATGGTTAGCAAATCATCAACATCCTTAATGACTGACTTGCTTGAAGTTGATAATGAAAAAATATTGTTATCTGTTAAGTCAATGCGGAAAAATCGGCTTGTAGAAATTGTGTTTAACAAGAAAAGGGTGGTGAATAAGACTAGTCCAGGTGCAATTACCGATCGTTTGAGATCAATCTTTTGAAAAAATTTCTTCATTATTTCCACCTCCTCACCTCTAGTGTTTGAATAGTAAGGAATAAGAAAAAGCCAATCATTGATATGAAATAAATTAAATTTCTTGAGTCAATCACACCGCGTGACATATTTGATAGATGATACTCTATTGCCAAAAATTGAAGTAATCCTGCAATTGAAGTCGGTACAAAAATCAATGTTTTATCAAGCATAAATATTATCAGGACCATAAAGAGACCTATAATAAATGCAACAACTTGGTTCTGAGTTACGCTACTTGCATAGGTACCGATTGCAGCAAAAGTAGCACCCATAAGCGCCAAACCAAGATAACCGCTAAAAATTGCACCATAATCAATATTCGTTCCAACAAATACCAATGTAATAAAATGAATTGTTGTGGCAAGAAGGCCTAAAAGAATTAAGCAGAGTGCTGCAAAAAACTTTCCCATGACAAACTCAACAGTGCTTAATGGTAGGGTTGACATTATCTCCATTGTCCCAATATCGTTCTCTCGTGCAATCAACCCCATAGTGATGGCTGGTATAAAAAATAAGAAAACCAATGGAATGATATCAAATAATGATCTTAAGTCTGACTGGCCGAAAAGAAAAAATCTATTGGTGAAAAAATATCCATTTACAATAGCAAAAATAACCAAAAAGATGTAAGCCATTGGACTGTTAAAGAATCCAACAAGCTCGCGATAGAAAATAGTCCTTGTATTACGCATCTGAGCCACCTTCCATCGTAAGGTCTCTAAATATATCTTCAAGATTGGTTGTTCTAGGGCTCATCTTCAATATTGACCATTTGTTTTTTACAGCATAATTAAATATGTCTTCCCGTGGATCTTTGTTTTTTTCATATTCCAATTGAATTGTATGGATACTTTTATTTTTACTCATTGAAATAAATTTTACATTTGGCAATGTGGCCTGTATATGCTCAATTGAATCCACTTTTGCTCCTTTTACTTCCATGGTAAGTAGTACATTTCCCATAAAGTTCGCCATTAGCTCTTCACTGGTTCCATTGGCTACTATCTCTCCTTGATCAATAATAATTATACGGTCGACCGTTGCTTGTATTTCCTGAAGAATATGGCTCGACATAAATACTAGCTTCTCTTTACCGAGAGATCTAATAAGACTTCTGATTTCAATAATTTGATTAGGATCAAGTCCTGTGACCGGCTCATCAAGAATCAATATTTTGGGGTCATGAATCATTGCCGCGGCGAGCCCAATACGCTGCTTATAACCTTTAGAGCAGTCAGATATATTTTTGTGTACCACGCCTCGAAGTCCACACTGCTCAACAACACGTGCTAAGGCCTCTTTAAACTGTGGACCCGTTATATCTCTAATGGATGCTAAAAATTCAAGATAATCATACACTCTCATCTCGGAATAAAGCGGATTTAATTCAGGTAGGTAGCCAATCTGCTTTTGAATAGAATGCATATCTTCTATGATATCCATATCATTGACTGTAATTGAGCCTTTTGTTGGAACTAGGTAGCCTGTCATCATTTTTAAGGTAGTTGTTTTACCTGCGCCATTTGCGCCTAAAAAGCCTATCACTTCTCCATCATTAAGGTCAAATGAAATGGATTTTACGGCTTCAACAGATCCATAATTTTTACTTAGATCTTTAACTTTAATCATTAATCAAATACCTCAGCTTTTGAGTTACTGTCTCTAAAAAATTATTTATTGTTACTAAATATCATTAAAAAAGTTCCGCGAACTTAAAAACCCTAAGAAAATAATTCAAATCATCTCGTTAATAATTTTTTATCAAGGATTTTTCTGATCATCACTGTATGCTTAGGGCTAGAACCACAACAAGAGCCTATAATTGCAGGAGATTCAGCCATATAATTTGCGATCATAGATTCAAAAGATCCATCATCAATCTTTTGATCCATCGCTCCATCTGGCTCAGGTTCTGATTCACCAAGGTTGGGGTAAATACCCCAGTTTCCATTCCACTCTTCTTTAAATTTAACTAAAGCATCATTAGATTTATCAAATGTATTACAATTTAATAGCATGCAACCAACCCGATCTGCGCTTAAAACGTATACATCTTCAAGACTGTGCCCTGAAAGAAGATGCGATGAATCTTTAATAATTAGACTAAGCCATATTTTACTAAAATCACTTGCAGCTTTAAGGGCAATTTCTATCTCTTCAAGATGCCCCATTGTTTCAAAAAGAATTATTTCTATACCCGCTTCCTTAAACCACATTAATGTTTCGCCATAGCTATCCTCTGCAGCAGATTGTCCAGGAAATAGATCTGGGCGATAACAATCTTCCAGTGATGTGATAGACCCTGCGATAAAGGATGCTTTTGAATTATATGCAGACTCTACTGCTTTCATCAAGCTTAGTTTAGCGCGTTCACTAGCTCGTTTAGGGCTTAAATCTATTTTTCTATAGGACCAAGAAGTGCTTCTAAATGTATTGGTGGTAATGATATCCGCACCAACTTTGATATAATCACAGTGAACAGAAAGAACATCTTTTGGATTTGTAATATTGGTTTCAGCAGACCACAATGGTAAAGGCAATTCTAGGCCACGCTCCATCAACTGCGTCCCCATTGCGCCATCTAAAATTAAAGTGCGATTACTGACAGGCATTCATGCATTCGTTCAAAGTCTCAAAAGGGACTGTGCCTCTACAGCCTCCCCACCCAAACTCTTTGCATTTTTGTGTTTTTTGATCAAAATAGTATTTTGGAATCCAAGCTCTACAGGGACCTGGATCAGGTTTTAATTCGCATAGAACACCAGACCTAAGAAGCATATCATTCTGCATAGTTTCAAGGGCATTGGCATTACTATTTAAATCATCGCATGAAAAAAATAATACGCAACAAAATAGGGAAAATAATTTTATTTTAACCAAGAAATAAGCCTCATTATTAAATATATCACCAAATTTATGATTATTAATGTTGATATTGGAAAGTAAAATCTTACGTTTTTTGAACCTAATCGAATATCCCCAGGGAGTCGCCCCAACCAGCCTAGTTTATCTGAAAAAATATTTAAAATAAAACCAAGTGCGACCGTTGTCATACCTATGATTATTAACCATTTACTGATATCCTTCATTTTAAATCTTCAAAATAATTTAGATGGATAATTTTCAGATTCGACCAGTTTTAATATTTGGGATTCTACAAATGGTTTATCTTCTTTATAGGTTACACCAAACCATGAAGCATTGCTTTGTAAAGCGCGTAGTGTTTCTTGCTCGGTTTTAATTAATTCATTTATTACAGAAGGAATTAAATATTCACTTTTTTCCTGGTATCCGTATTCATCTAAAAAGGAAATAAAACCTGCTTCAAGATATGAAAACAATTTTGGTGTGAATCCCCACATGTTCATAGATACCGGCTCACTTCCATCTAATGTTAGTGCACCTTTAGAAGAAATTGCATTCTCAGTTTTTATTATTTCGTGCGTTTCAATAATATTAACTAAATGATCATTTCTTACAGTGCAAACACCTCTGCTGACACCTCCATAATCGGATAAAGTATTGTCCAATTGAAATGCAACCATACTAAAACCTGAGAAATCGCTATGATAACAATCAGCAATTAACTGAAAGGATTCTCTACCATAAAAATCATCACCATTAATTGCAGCAAATGGCTCGTCTATTATATCTGAAGCAGAAAGTATCGCCTGCCCTGTACCCCATGGCTTTACTCTAAAATCAGGACATGAATAGCCACTAGGTAGATTATTAAGATCTTGAATTGCAAATTCAATAGCAATGCTATCATTGTATTTATTAGTGATCTGATTTTCAAAATCAGACTTAAATTCTTCTCGAATAATAAAAACCGCTTTATTAAATCCGGCTTGAATTGCATCGTATACTGAATAGTCAATTATGGTTTCACCATTTGGACCCACTGGGTCTAATTGCTTTAAGCCTCCATATCGAGAACCCATTCCCGCAGCCATCACTAGTAATGTCAAATCGCGCATAAAATACCTATTTTAATTATAAAGAAATTAATCTATTCTAGTACCATCATCAGCATGGATTATATGGGCAGTTCCACCTGCATTTTCAATGGCGCTTGCAATATCGTTTGAATTTTTTGGTGCATAGGCAAACATGCACCCGCCACCGCCTGATCCATTTACCTTTGCACCTAAGGCGCCTGCATTTATACTTGCTTCAATCATATTATCTATTTTTTCAGTACTAACTTTTAACTTATCCCTTAACACTTCATGGTGGTCTGATAATAATTGCCCAATTCGATTATGATCGATTTCATTTTTTTGTAATTCCTTGATCCCTTGAAATAATATTTCTCTGTTTTCAATTGTACCCTCAAGTAAGGCTTGTTCTTCATCATTTAGAATTGATTTACCATGTTCATCAGAGCAATTGTTAAAACTTACATCTGGGTATATTGTATTTAATTTTTCCATAATTGATATGCGTTGATCGCGGCAACGTTTCAATATAGTCATGGTATCTTTTGGTTGATTGGAATTACCTAAAACGAACGTTTTTAACTTTGGTTGCAACTGCTTTACGCTAAAAGGTTGTTGATCTAAATAAATGCACCCACCGATTGCAGTGGTATATTGATCCATCATTCCACCGGGCTCATCAAATTCAAGCACCTCGGCCTGATAGGCAAGACGAGCAATGATTTCATTATTCCAGTTTGGAGGATTATCAGCTATTTTTGAAATTAGATTTATCCACCCAACAACGATCGAAGAAGAGCTACTTGTACCTGCCTGAATCGGTATATTGCTTTCTATGATAGACTCAAACCCATTAGAAAATTTTAGACCTTCTTTCAAACATACATTCATTGCGCTTTTGAAATAATCACGATCTTTTGAATAGCTTAAATCATCTAGTGAAAATTCCTCAACCCGATCAAGGTCCGGCATATTAATAATTATTTTTTTATCTTTCCTTTTGGTTAGGCTAATCGAGGAGTTCAGTGAAATAGCTAATGCAATAACTGGTAAGCCCAGGTAATCTTGATGTTCACCAAAAAGACATATTCGACCTGGGGTAATTACTTTCATCTATATGGTATTAGCAGAATGTTTGAACCAAGCTTTAAATAATACGAATGATGAAATAATAGATATCCCAATTAGAATGAATGCGGTTTGATAGTGTCCATAGATCAAACTTCCAACACCAAGTAAAATACCATATACCGATGTGGTCCCACATAGCATACAAAGCAATCCAATTGGTACAGACCATTGTTCATTCGTATGATGAGGTGAATAATTTTTCCAACCTGGGCCACCTGGATTTACTTTTTTTACAAATCTCTTTAGTGTTTTTTCATCATCTGGAGGTGTGATAAATGTAGCAATTATCCAAGTAGCTGTTGTTAATAACGCTCCAATGATTATTTCTTGCCAACTTGCAAGGCTATGGCTGTAGAAATTAAAATAGTAAGCAATAATTAAGGAGCTTATCATTGCAACAATTTCTGTATAAGCATTGATGCGCCACCAAAACCATCTCAATAAATAAATCAACCCTGTACCAGCGCCGATCATGAGCAATAAATCAAAGGCTTGTGAAGCGCTTGTTAGTATTAGCCCTAATCCTGCGCCTAGAATAATTGATATAACGGTGAATACCCTACCCATTGCGACCAATTGACTTTCACTGGCATTTGGACTGATAAAACGTTTATAAAAATCATTCACTAAATAACTGGCCCCAAGATTAAGCTGAGTACTCATTGTGCTCATAAATGCAGCAATCAAGGAAGCGGCAACAAGGCCTAATAGCCCCGATGGTAATAATGTAAGCATAGCAGGGTACGCAACATCATGACCTAGTTTATTAGCTGGTAAATCAGGGAACGCTCTTTGAATATCTGTTAACTCCGGAAAAATAATTAAAGAGGATAATGCGATAATTATCCAAGGCCATGGACGTAAGGCATAATGTGCAATATTAAATAATAATGTTGCTCCTATTGCATTTTTTTCATCTTTTGCAGAGAACATTCGTTGGGCTATATAACCTCCCCCTCCAGGTTCGGCGCCTGGATAGTAACTTGCCCACCACTGTACTGCAAGTGGAACAAGCATGACAGGTACCCATACACTTGGGTCAGAGAAATCAGGTACTAATGATAAGTTATCTATAACATTTTCATGTAGAATTAAATTTTTTATACCACCGATTTGCGGCAAATTGACTATATAAAACATTCCAAAGATAGAGCCGATCATTGCTAAAATAAATTGAACAAAATCTGTAATGATTACCGCTCGAAGGCCTCCTAGGGTTGAGTAGGTTAGCGTAATTGAACAAGCGATCAATAATGTTTGCCAGCCTTTCCAGCCTAAAATAATCTCACCAAATTTCACTGCAGCTAAGCTTACAGTGCCCATAACCAGAACATTAAAAATTAGACCTAGATACAGTGCTCTGAATCCTCTTAAAAATGCTGCAGCCTTACCGCTATATCGTAATTCATAAAATTCAATATCTGTTAAGACATTAGACCTTCTCCATAATTTAGCATATATAAAAACAGTTAACATACCTGTCAATAAAAATGCCCACCAGCCCCAATTACCAGAGACGCCTTTTTGCCTAACGAGATCTGTTACTAAGTTAGGAGTATCGGTTGAAAATGTGGTAGCTACCATGGAAATACCAAGAAGCCACCAAGGCATATCTCTTCCAGCTAAGAAAAAGGATTTGGTATTGGAGCCCGCTTTTTTAGAAGCCCAAATTCCAATTGTTAATGCAATTAAAAAATATGCTGCTATAATAACCCAATCTATAATAGCCATATTCATCTAATAATTATCGTCCAATCCAAAAATGGGCTGATTTGTTTTCCATTTTCCTCGCGTAAAATCAGGAATCTTTATCGAAGTGCTATTATTCTTTATTGACTGTTCAGATAAAGGAACGATACAGCTCATGCTGACTGCATCGTATACGTCAATGACTGGCTTTTGTTTTTCTTTAATTGCCTCAACAAATGCTCGAATAATGAAAAAATCCATTCCACCATGACCGGTGTGGCTCAATGTCGTCTTTGCTTTCGAAAACCGCTTCCATAGCGGGTGATCATATTCTGATAGATATTGCTCATCATTCTCCCATCTGTGGGATTCAGGACTTCTTCCTTCAATATAAATGGATTTAGAATCTTTCATCCATAATCCCTTGGTGCCTTGAACACGAAAATTTAAACTATATGGCCTAGGAGAATTTGTATCATGACTCAAAACTATCGTCTGGCCATTTGCACATTTGATTGTAGTTGTGACCACATCTCCTAATTTAAATTTTATTTTTGCATTTGGATGATCCTTGCCACCATTATCAATGATATATTTATTTAAACCCCTACTTTGACTTGCGGTTGACGTAAGATGAAGCATTTTATTACCACGATTGATATCCAGCATAGGGCTAATAGGTCCAAGCCCATGCGTTGGGTATAAATCTGCATTCTTATCCATCGAGTGTTGTGTTCGCCATCTGGCCTCAGAAAACGCTTTGTCACCAAATTCAACGCCGCCGCCATAAGGTCCTTTACCATCATTAAATTTGACATGGCGCAAGTCATGCTGATAGCCGCCTTGGCAATGAATTAATTCACCAAACAGTCCCTGACGCACCATATTTAATATTGCCATGATATCTCTTCGGTAATTGACATTCTCCATAATCATACAAAGTTTGTTCGTTTTTTCTGATGTATCAACTAAATCCCAACAATCCTTAATAGTTAAAGCTGCAGGAACTTCAACGCCAACATGCATCTTATTATTCATTGCCTCAATTGCCATCGGATGATGCCATTCCCAAGGTGTTGCAATATTTACCGCATCAAGATCCTCATTGGAGAGCATATTCTGATAGTCTTCGGGTCCCTTATCATAAATTCTAGGTTTGGGCCTTCCAGCTTTTGAAAAAAGCTCCAATACCATTTTAATCATTCGTTGGTCAATATCGCAAATTGCAGGAATATCAACATCGGGCCTATCTAAAAGGAGTTTAGTGTTCCATTGACCTCTTAGTCCGGTACCAATGATTCCTATTTGCAGTCGTTGATTTGCACTAAATAATTTTCTTGGAACAAACGCAGTGGCTAGTCCAGCTATGGTTGTAGATTTTATAAACTGGCGCCTTTTCATTATTCTTTTCTCCTATAATCTTTTTGCAATAAGAATCCATTCTTTAATGGATCCTTAGGGTCGATCCAGAAAGTGCAGCTACCTGTCATGGAAGCATCCCCGGAAACTTGTGGTACGATCGCCTCTTTACCTTTCATATTAACAGATTTATGAATAGTAACAGTAAATATAGATCCAGTGATGCTTTCTATCATTAATCTTTCATTTAATTCTAAATTGCCTTTTGCAAATTCGATCGCTGCCCGTGCACAAACACCGGTTCCGGTTGGACTTCGATCAAGCTCTCCATCAGCAAATATACAAATGTTTCTACTGTGGCATTGCGGGTTATCTGCTTGGCTAACAAAAATTGTTCCATACAAGCTATTCATCTCTGAATTAATAGGATGCTTGCAATCTATTTTTTTGGAAATAGCTTTTTTTATTTTTTTTCCAGCCAAAATAATTTCATCTAAATATTTATGATCGAGGCTGATTCCTAGTTGATCTATATTTATAACCGCATAGAATGCTCCACCATATGCTAAATCATATTTAATATCGCCAATACCTGGCACTTGAATGCTTGCATCTAATTCTTGAACAAATGAGGGGACATTTTCAAAATAAATTTTGGTAATTTTATTATCTTCAATAGCTGCATAAGCATTGATTGTTCCAGATGGTACATCCATTGTGATTTCTGTAATTGGCTCTACAATAGGTACAGCTTCAGATTCGATAATTATTTTTGTTAAAGCAATTATGGCATGACCGCATCCAGTAGAATATCCATTATTATGCATAAAAACTACACCAGCATCAGAGGAAGAGGTTTCTGGCTCTACAAGCAAAGCTCCATACATATCTTTATGCCCTCTAGGCTCCCACATTAAAGCGGTACGTAGCCAGTCATGATTTTGATAGATATCTTGACGCTTGGCTAGGATTGTATTGCCCTTTAAAATAGGATATCCTGATAAAATTACCCTAAGTGGCTCTCCACCAGTATGTGCTTCAAGGGTCTGAATTTGTATCCAATCAGATGGTGGAGTAAACTGTTTTAATTTATTTAAATCAATCAATGTGCTGCATTTATTGTGCTACCATCGATAATAAAAGATAAATTGCAAAGGTTGCACCCATAATTCCCATAGATACTTTCTTTGATTCTGACCAAGGAGTCATATCAACTGGTGCTGGGTCTCGCTGATCGCTGATTGCAATCTCTTCGGGTGTTTTTGGTTGAAACTTTCCTATAGCCAACATCACCAAGACTGCGGAAACAAAACTGATGAAATATCCATGTAGCCAATGTAGATCGCCTGATCCATCGGCAAAGAAATCAGGTACATTATGAATATTTTCAAATGAGAAAAATGCATAGATCGCCATCCCAACAACCATACCAACTTTTGCAGCCACTGCGGGAACATGTTTTGTTGTTATCCCTAGCAAGAAGATACCAATAATAGGTACGCTGTACAGCCCATTAACCTTTTGGAGATACTGAAAAATAGACTGGGTCTGTGCTAATAAAGGGGCAATGATCATTGAGGCCACTGCAAGTAGAATCCCAAATTGCTTTCCAATGTTAACAATTTGATCTCCGGTTGCATTTTTATTGATATAGCCCTTATAAAATTGAAGGGAAAAAAGCGTAGAAGCGCTATTAAGCGCAGAATTAAAAGAGCTTAGTATAGAACCCATTAGAACTGCTGCAAAAAGGCCGAGTGACCAATCCGGTAATACATATCTTACTAAGGCGCCATAAACCTGGTCTTGCCTTCCAATTGGTAGCTCGGTCATATGTAGAGCAATAATGCCTGGTAAACATAACATTAAAGGCCCCACCAGCTTCATTGCTGATGCAAAAAGCACTCCTTTTTGTCCTTCAGCTAAGCTTTTTGCTGCCATTGCTCTTTGTACAATCACCTGGTTGGTTGACCAGTAAAAAATTTGAATAAACATCATACCTGTAAATAAAGTTGGCCAGGGAACTGATACGGTTTTTCCTTCAAGATTTGTACGAGTTAAAACTGTCAAGTATTCAGGCTTATCATTTAAGAGCGTAGAAACTCCGCTAAAAAAAGATCCATCTCCAAGAGCAGAAAGGCCAAGAAAAGGGATCGCCAAACCGCCTATCAGTAGGCCTATGCCATTAATAGTGTCACTGACAGCAACTGATTTTAACCCCCCAAAAATTGCGTAAGAACTTCCTAGGGTACCAATCAAAATTATAATCAACCACAATGGAATATTTAAATTAAACATGCGCTCTAATGCCAATGAACCGGTATAGAGCACCACAGGTAAAAGTACCGTGACATAACCAAACAAAAATAATCCTGAAACCATTGATCGTGTGGTTTTGTCAAATCTTTTTTCAAGGAAAGCGGGTGTTGTGGTAAAGCCACTTGCTAAATAGCGAGGTAAAAAAACTAGAGCCGTGGCAATCATTGCAAACGCAGCAAGCGCTTCCCAGGCCAAGCCCACCATAGCCTTATCACCAAAGACATCTCCATTTAATCCAACAAGTTGCTCTGTCGAAAGATTGGTAAGTAATAATGAACCAGCCACAACAGGCCAAGTAAGGGCACGTCCACCCGTAAAATATTCTTCAGTAGCATTATTAGATTTTTTCATTTTTTGAACAATCCTATATGTGAAATATGCTACAGATCCTGTCGCAAGAATAAATGTCACTATTGAAATGGTATTCATTAATTATTCCTTAATTAAATTCTTTTCTTAGATAGATTTGATAAATTTATTCCAATTTGGAAGGGTATTAATAAAAATGAATGCTCGTAAACACCAGGGTTCAATGTGTATTTTTTCATTGGCCTAGCACCCCAACTATTGTCACCGCCAACTCCCATTTGCTTGTAATCAATCAACCAATCTATTTGATCTTTTGGGGTAATATCAATTTTTCCGTGACGCTGGCTTCCAGGATAGTAGTCTAGATCTTCATAGGGGTACTGATGCACGCTTCCATCGAACCTTGGCAGGCCAACCGCCATCAAGCCTTTATCATTGTTGTAAACCGCCATCCAGAAAATATCAGTTTTATTTCCAGTTTCTTGAGGTCTTACATATTGAAATGATTGCTCCCAAACCGATCCAGAATAAATCCCGATAGAAGCAGATTGCTTTCTATCCCAATATGATTCATGAGGACCTCTGCCGAACCATTTAACCTTACCAAAAGATCCATCTAGTGATAGCTTGACGCCAATGCGAGGTATTTCAGGTAAGTTGTTATTTTTTATTTCTATTTTTCGATCAACTTTTACTGCACCATCTCCATCGATATTGTATTCTGTATTGAGTATAGTTCCAGTTAAGCTATCAATATGAACTGAAAAAACGGTCACCAAACTTTCAGTCTTAATTACATTTAAATCAAGAGACTTCATTCTAGAGCCAGCCTCTTTCCAGATATTTGTACGCTTAGGCATCTTGTTACCAAGATCATTATCATTTGGAGCTCTCCAGAAATAAGGAGCTAATGGTTTGATGAGATAATTTGTAGTACCAATAATATACTTTTCAAGCAATCCTGATGATTTATCAAAAACAATATTAAAATCTACGCCCTGCACTTCTATTTTGGTCACAGAGTCAACATAATTGATACTAGATACTGCACTATTTGCCTTGGAAGCTAGCGGTATGTAAATGGGTAGTTCAAATTGCTCCCAGGCTACTAAATGTTTTTTGGAAACTAAAGGTTTTGCATTTCTAGTTTTAGCTTCTATCGTTAGATAGTATCTAACCCCAGGTCTAACCACAATATTGGAGGTATTAAAAAATATTTCTTTAGAACCTCCAGGTTCAAGCTTTAGTGAGTTAAGTTTTCCTGATGAGATAGTTTTATCATCGCCCTTGATATACCATGTAAAATCCAAATTATCAAAATTAGAAAAATTATAATTATTTGTTATATCAATTATGCCTCTATCTAAATCAATAGGCTTAAATGAAATGGGCTGATATATCTTTTTTACTTCAAATATATGAGGATTTAAACTGCGATCTGCTGCAACCAAGCCGTTCGCACAAAAATTTGAGTCGTTTTCAGCATATTCAATTCCAAAATCACCCCCATAGCCCCAATATTCTTTTCCATTAGAATCTGTTTTAGTCAAGACTTGATCTGCCCAATCCCATATAAAGCCGCCTTGAAGTGATTCGTGCCGGTTTATTGTATCCCAATAATCAACTAAATTTCCAACACTGTTTCCCATGGCATGCGCATATTCACATAAAATGAGGGGCTTACCTGGCTGAGATTCTGCGTATTGATTAATTGAATTAACGCTCTTATACATTGGAAATACAATATCTGTATGCTGCTTATCCTTAGCTGGCTCATATACAACTGGACGAGTATCTTTTTTAGTTTTTAAAAAATTATATAATTTTTTAAAATTTTGACCATCTCCAGCTTCATTGCCCATTGACCACATAATAATTGAAGGCTGATTTTTATCTCTTTCATACATCCGATTTCCTCGATCAATCCACTGTGCTGTCCACGCCGGGTCATTAGCTATGAAACCATAGCTTTTGGGATGTGATCCCATCCCATGCGATTCTATATTCGCTTCATCAACAACGTATAGTCCATATTGATTGCACAATTCATACCATCGTTCATGATTGGGATAATGCGATGCTCTTACCGCATTAATATTGTTTTGTTTCATCAATTTAATATCTTCTATCATTGAATCTTCTGAGATAGATCTACCCTTTTTTGGATCCCATTCATGGCGATTAACTCCTCGCAAAGTTAAGGGAATACCATTAAGTAAAAATTTTCCATCTTTAATTTCTGTAATCTTAAATCCAACTTGATGAGTTAAAGTTTCTATGATTTTGTTCTCTTTCATCAAATAAAGCTGAAGTTTGTATAGATAAGGATTTTCAGCGCTCCATGGTTTAACGCGGCGAATATTATGCTGAAAAGACATATTTGATAATGAATCAATAACAACAGATTTGGTAGAATCAAAAATAGTTCTATTCCTTCTTAACGGATCAGTTAGCTTCGCCCGAACACTGATTTCACTTTGAGATTGAAGATGATTTAATAAATCAATTTCAATTCTAAATATTCCTTTTTGGTAGGTCTCATCAAGAGTTGAATGAATAGTAAAATCATTAATTCTAGTTTTTTCACGAGCATACAAAGACACATCTCTTTCAAGGCCGCTAATTCTCCAGGTATCTTGACCTTCAAGATAAGATCCATCTGAAAAACGGTATACTTGAACGGCAACGTGATTTTCACCTGCCTGAATAAATTCAGTGACATCAAATTCTGATGGAGTTTTTGAACCTTGAGAGTACCCGATATATTTCCCATTAAACCAAACATAGCAAGCAGAACGAATGCTTCCAAATTTCAAAAAGACATCTTTTTTTAACCATTCCTGCGGTATGGAAACCTTTCTTCTGTATGAACCAACGGTATTTATTTTATGGGGAATAAATGGCGGATCAACGGGGAAAGGGTATTCTTCATCCAGATAGATTGGGTAAGACCATCCTTGTAGCTCCCAGCTGCCTGGAACCGTAATTTGATTCCAGTCATTATCATTATAGCCCATTTCATAAAAATCTTCGGGTCTATCTTTGAAATTTTTTGAAAAATTAAATTTCCATTGCCCATTTAATGAAATAAAGTTTTTTGATTTTGCAGGATCATTTTTTAATGCAAGAGACTCTGATTCATAGGTAATAAAATGTGCTCTTGGGGGTAGCTTATTTATACCAATAATTGTTGGATTTTCCCATTCATACTTTCCATATTGCTCACAACTTGTGATGAAAAATAAAATGGGCAAGAAGAATAGAATTCTTTTATTTTTCATAATCAATATTACCTAAAACATCGGATAATTTTAATATCAATTCATTAGCATTTTCCCTATTAAAAATCATTGGCGGCTTTACCTTGATCACATTGCGATCTGGCCCATCAGTGCTTAGAAGAATATTCTGATCCTTCATTTGATTAACAATCATTGTAGCCTCAGTATCAGCTGGCTGTAGATTTTTAATATCCCTGATTAGTTCAATACCTATAAACAGACCCATGCCCCTTACGTCGCCAATAATGGAATGTTGTGATTGTAAACTTTTTAATTCATTAAGTAGGTATGAACCGACTTCTAATGCATTATGCTGCATACCTTCCTCTTTAATAACATTTAACACTGCATTACCAACTGCACACGATACTGGATTTCCGCCAAATGAATTAAAATATTCCATGCCATTATTAAATTTATCAGCAATTTTTTTTGTTGTAACAACCGCAGATAATGGGTGTCCGTTACCCATAGACTTTCCCATCGTAACGATATCTGGAATTACACCACTGGTTTCAAATCCCCAAAAATTTGTCCCTACCCTACCAAAACCTATTTGTACTTCATCTGCTATGCATAAGCCTCCGGCATTACGAACAAGCTTAAACGATTGTTTTAAAAAATTTTGGGGAAGTATTAATTGGCCACCGCAGCCCATGATTGACTCTACCATAAACGCCGAGACCTTTTTATCCTCTTTTCTAATTTTACTTAAAATATTTTTTAATTCATTAAGATATCTATCTGATGCGCTCTCCCCGCGATATTTTCCCCTAAAAGTATCCGGCATTGGCACCGTATGCACATAGCTAGGAGGACCACTTCCCCCTTTTCCATTATGCTTATATGGACTGATATCTATCAAAGATGAGACATGTCCATGATAAGCACCATCAAGAACGATGGTCTCTTCTGATTGGGTTGCAATACGTGCCAACCTAAGCGCTAAATCATTTGATTCACTTCCAGAATTGGTAAAAAAACAAACATCAAGACCATCAGGTAGATGACTGGTTAGCGCTTGTGCATACCTTACAATTGTCTCATCAAGATAACGCGTATTTGTATTTAGCAAATCATATTGTTTTTTGGCCGCCTCCGCAACCTTGGGGTGGCAATGTCCTACATGTTGAATATTATTCACCGCATCTAAATAGCGATTGCCATTCGCATCAAAAAGATATTGAGCATGACCTTTAACAATGTGCAATGGCTCAGCATAGGAAAGGCTCAATGATGGGCTTAATAAATTTTTTCGAAGTTCAATTATTTCTTTATGACTTAGCATATTCTGTAAGATCTTTTGACCATTTCTGAATATTTTGACCTTTCATTTTTTCTAGAAATTTTCGTGCATTATCTTCCGAAATAGATATGTAACGATTTTCAGGAAATAGCTGCTTTCTGTAAATTGACATATTAATGGTAATGCACATACGTAAACACATTAAATACACTACCGATTCTAATTCAAAAACAGAAAGAGGATTGGTCGAATGATATCCTTTCAATAATGGAGCAATTAGGGGAAAAGGATCTTGGTTTTCCATCGCGATATATGCCATACATACAGCTGGTTCAAGTGCCTTATATGAATAGATCATATCTCCAAAATCAATAATGCTTTTTATTTTTTCATCGTGACTAATAATTACATTGTGGTCATTCCCATCATTGTGAATCACTGTTTTCGTAAATGCGCCTGCTTGACCGATGATATGTTCATTAAAAAGATTGATATAATAAGAAATTAAATATGTGTCATTCTCACTAAACTTTAGCTGCTGTGATAAAACATCAATCTGCTTAGCATCCCAAATAAATTTTCTATCAGTAGCATCATGATTAAAGTCCTCTAATAATTGATCAAGGTATCCTAGAAAACCACCAAGAGAAAACAACAAATTTTTACTTGGTTTAATTTCATATAAAAATTTTCCTTCAACGTATGATAATAATCTTAAATAAAACCCACAATCATAATTTTCACAATGAATAATTTCTTCATCATTTATAGATTTAATTGGATAGGGGATATCTAAAGATGAATCTTTATTTATAATATGATTCAACGCCAGATTCTGCATATCTAGGATATCTTTTGACTCTGCTGAATTAGCTATTTTGAGAACATATGACTGATCTTTTGTTATAATTTTGAAATTTTGATCTCGGTCACTAATAAGCTCTTTGATTGAACCGTTTATACCATAGTGCTCTGAAAGAATATCAACTACTTGTCCTTCATTGAATTTTGGTGGAGGGGTATTAAAAACGTTTGGCATCGCAATTGAGAATGAACTCAGCTAAATTTTCTAGGAATGATATAATACAGTAATGCCCCTAATAAGACCGCAAGAAAACCTTTTAATGAGCCTATGTCTTTAGATATAATTTGTGATTCTTGGAGCCAGGACAATATGGCAAACATGATGCCGAAAGAAGATAAAAACAGCCAAATAAAATTTCTCATGACTGCATTAGGGCCTCAATCTCATTGATCGTTTTTGGTATATGCGGTCCTAATAATTGGTACCCTTCATTAGTAATAAGAATATTGTCTTCAATTCGAACTCCACCGAAATCTTTAAATGATTCGATCGCATCATAATTGATAAACTCTTTATGTTTGGCGCTATTTTTCCACTGATCTATAAGGTGCGGTATAAAATAAATGCCAGGCTCAACTGTTAATACAAACCCCGGTTCAAGGTTTTTTGAAAGCCGTAGATAGGCCAAGCCAAATTGATCGCTTCTATTATTGGCATTATCGTAACCAACAAGGTCTTCACCTAGGCCTTCCATATCGTGAACATCCAAGCCGAGCATATGGCCAAGGCCATGAGGAAAAAACAATGCATGTGCACCCTTGGATACGGCTTCATCAGGGTCACCCATCATTAGTCCTAGCTCACTTAAACCTAAGACCGCAATTTTTGCAGCGGCAAGATGTGCTTCTCGATACGAAGTGCCTGGTTTACAGTAACTAAATGCAACTTCTTGCATCTTATAAACTAAATTATAGATATCTTTTTGTATATCTGAGAATTTGCCGCTTACAGGAAATGTTCTTGTAATATCGCTTGCATAATGCAGAGGGGATTCTGCGCCTGAATCATTTAATGCAAGCTGACCAGATCTCATGGTGTTATCGTAGACATTGCTATGAAGAATCTCGCCATGAATCGTAAAAATTACAGGGTATGCCATCCTGCGACCATGTTGAAGTGCGTATCCTTCAATCAAACCAACAATTGACTGTTCTTTTAATCCATCATGGGTTGATTTCATAGCAATCTTATGCATCTCAGATGTGACCTCTAGGGCTAAGCCTATCTCAGTTAATTCTTCTTCTGTCTTGATTGAGCGTTGCTTAATAACATTCATAATTAAAGATTTAGAAGAAGAGAAAGATTCTGAACCAAAGATAGATTTTAAAAAGAATTTGTGGTCATCTCTGTATGCAGGCAGAGTATATACTTTATCTGAATTATTAATGAATTGATTAATAGTAGAGTTGTTTGCAATATGATCAATCCCAGCTAATTCGGACATCTTTTTGATTGACATTCTCTCCCCTTCCCAGACTATATCATCAACAGTTAAGTCATCACCAAATAATGTTGTCTCTCCTGAGGCGGTGTCTATAACTAGGTTTAGATTCTCATAATCTAAACCACAATAATATAAGAAATTACTATCTTGTCGAAATCGCAATGTATTAGATGGATAATTCATAGGAACGGGTTTATTCCCCAATAATAAAATCAAACCATTATCCATTTCATTGGATAGTGAATTTCTTCGATCTCTATATATATTTGCATCAAACATAGGTTTCCAATTTACTACATGTTAAGTAGAAGGCTATTTGATAAATTAAAATATCCAATTATATACATATAAATTATAAACTACGAGTACAAAGACAATGGCATACATTATAAAAATAAACATAAGCACCCATTTGCTTGATAGCTTTTTACTTTCTTTCTTAGGCAAAATTAATGAAAATATCCTTGTCACTTTGGTCTTATTTTGAATATCTAATACGTTTTAAATTTATTTATAATTTTATGTAATAAAAAATGCATCCGTTAAGAAAATTAATAATAGATGAAGAGCTGCTAGGCTCAATTGCAAAACAGTATGGAACTCCATTATACGTCTATAGTCAGGAGCGAATTGAGGATAATGTTTCTAATTTAAATAATGCGCTATCTGCTAATTTTGAAAAATTTCATATTTGCTATGCAATCAAATCAAATAGCAATCCCCATTTGATTCGAACTATGCGCAATACATTTGGAAAAATTGGAGGTGACTGCTCTAGCCCTGGAGAAATCTATGCCGCTGAACTTTCTGGAATTGATCCTTCAGAATGTATCTATACCGGAAACTATGAATCAGAGGCTGATTTAATTGAGGCGACTCAAAAAGGGTGTAATATTAACTTGGATGATATCACTTCTCTTGAAAGGCTAAATAAAATCGGCCTTCCAGATCGAATATCTTTTAGAATGAATCCTGGTTTTGGAGGTGGATCATATTCAGGTATTATTACTGGGGGTAGGGATGCAAAGTTTGGTATTCCTTCTGAAAAAATTATCGACGCATATAGACAAGCGCAAAATATGGGTATTAAGCGATTTGGCCTACAGTGTATGTGTGGATCAGGAAATCTAGATGAAAAGTTTTTTACTGAAGTTTTATCTGCCATTATTGAACATGCCAAGAAAATTGAATCGTCCCTTAATATTAAGTTTGATTTCATTAGTATGGGTGGTGGTTTTGGGATTCCTTATCAAGATGATCAAAAACCATTAGACTTTGATCAAATGTTTTCCTCTCTTTCAAAAATATTCTATTCAGCTTATCCAGATAAAGCTACAGCTCCATCCCTATGGCTAGAACCAGGAAAGTCAATTATTGCTGATGCTGGTTTTATTATTACAAAAGTAACAGGATTAAAAAATAGCTATAAAAATTTTGTTGGAATAGATGCCGGTATGGAAACGCTAATGCGCCCGGCATTATATGGTGCGCAACATCGTATATTTAAGGTTGGTAATCATGGAGATAATGAAAATACGGTTGACTTTACTGGTCAGATATGTGAAAATACAGACCGAATAGCTACTGATCGAGAATTTCCAAAGTTAAATGAAGGTGATCTTATTGCAATCATGGATACAGGAGCATACGGCTATTCTATGTCGCATAATTTCAATACCAGACCAAGAGCTGCTGAGGTTTTGTTGAATAATTCGAGCCATAAGCTTATCCGAAAAAGAGAAACAATTAACGATATTTTTTCACACTGCGATGTATAATAGATTCATATTTGTATTACTCTTTTCAGTTGCGTTAAGTCAGCAGGCGTATAAAAGTGTCCATCAAGTTGAATTGGAATACAATAATGAAAATTTCATCGAGCCTTTCTATAAAACCTATACCGATCCAGCAGATCCCTTATCAAAGACAAAGAAAAAAATAACAAGAAAAGTATTTGGCTATCATCCTTATTGGCAAGGAACGAAATGGCAAAATTATAATTACGATCTTCTTTCAACAATCGCGTACTTTTCAGCGGAGGCAAATGAGAATGGCGAACTAACTGATCTACATGGATGGCCAGCAATAGACCTAATCAATAAAGCTCATGAAAACGGTGTTGAAGTTGTCTTAACTGTTACTCTCTTTTCTAAAACAAAACTCGAAACATTACTTGGAAGTAGTGAAAATCAAAATCGATTGATTGATAATTTAAAATACGAAGTGGATCGTGCTGGTGCCGATGGAATAAATATCGATTTTGAATCTTTTCCCGAATCACAAAAGTCTAACTTAATTACTTTTGTGAAAAATCTACGGACTTCCTTGCGAAGCTCTAATCCCAATGCACAGGTAACCCTTGCAACACCTGCTGTCGATTGGAATAATGCTTGGGATTTTAATTCATTGGCAAGCGAAAGTGATGGATTATTTGTGATGGGATATGATTATCACTGGAAAGGCAGCACGCTTACCGGTCCCGTTGCTCCTCTTACAGGAGGCTCATATAATATCACAAATACAATTAATACCTATCTATCAGTTACTAACAACAATGTAAACAAAATAATACTTGGGAACCCTTATTATGGATATGAATGGCCATCTTCTTCTGGTGAAAAAGGAGCAAATACCACTGGGACTGGATCAGCCGTAGTTTTTTCTACCGCAGAAGCTAAAGCGCTATCTTATGGTAAAAAATGGGATAACGACTCTCAAACGCCTTGGTATAGATATCAAAACCCCGATTGGTTTCAAACATGGTATGATGATAGTCTTTCCTTATCAAAAAAATATGATTTTGTTATCTCAAAAAATCTTGGGGGAATTGGAATTTGGGCATTGGGTTATGATGATGGGTATGATGAGTTATGGGATGCTCTCGGAGAAAAAATTGGCGTTAAGTCCGCCCCTTCAACCCCTGAAGATTTTTCTATATTAAATTTGGGTAGCGGAATTGTAAATATCAATTTGACAAATGATGATGCGGTTACAGAATACGAAGTTGTAGAAGTAATTTCTAATACAAATGAGAATCGTACAGTTGGGAAATTTTTAAAAAGCCCTATCCTAATTCAAGGCCTTACAGATAATACAGCCTACTATTATAAAGTAAGAGCAATCAATGAATTTGGTACAAGTGAATTTACAGAGCTGCTAGGCACCACCCCTTCACCTTCAGGATCAAAAGCTTTAATCATTAATGGCTTTGATAGAATTTCTGGAACAACCAATTCGTTTGACTTTATCTTAGAGCATGGAAATGCCATTTATATAAATGGCTATACCTTTGATTCTGCATCCAATGAATCTGTGATTAATGGTCTTGTCAATCTAAACGATTATGCAATTGTTGATTGGATTCTAGGTGAAGAAGGGGCTGCTACATCTTCTTTTGATGAAAAAGAAAAAATGATTGTACAGGACTATATTGTAAATGGAGGTCGCCTGTTTGTTTCGGGTTCAGAAATTGGATACGATCTAGTGGAAAAAGGAACGTTATCTGATAATAATTTTTATGAAAAAATCCTTAAATCACAGTATATAAGTGATGCAGCCGGAGAAACAAATGGAACGTATAGCGTTGAAGGCGTTCCTAATTCATTATTTGATGGCTATTCATTCAATTTTGATAATGGAGATTTCGGAAACTATAATGTGGATTGGCCTGATGGCATTAAACCGATAGGTGACGCAGTCACCATTCTCAAATATAAAGATGTTGATTATGAGACCAAAGGTGGTGCAGGTATTGCATTTAGAGGAAATTTTTTAAATAGCAGAATACCTGGGGGTCTGGTCTATCTATCGATCGGCTTTGAAGCAATCTACCCTGAGCAAATACGGGTAGATGTAATGGGACAGATTCTTCAATATCTAGATGCACCTATTACTTCAATTGATGAGGATTATCCAGTAGTCCCAGATGGCTTAAATATAACTGCATTATATCCAAATCCTTCAAATAGCTCTATTTCTATTGAGTTTCAGGTGCGTGAATTATCACCAATTGCATATCTCACTATAACAGATTTAATGGGTCGGGAGGTATTTAAAATGTCTGCGCTGTCACTTCCCGCAAGAATTCAGCGATTTAATTGGAATGGATTGATGAGAGATGGCAATAAAGCTCCATCAGGCATCTATATGGTTTCCCTTTCACAGGGAAAGGAAATCGTTAACAAAAAATTCACGTTATTAAAATAAATGAAGCGAATCTTTTTTATTTTTCTAGCTCTTATTGTTAGTTGCTCTCAACAAACAAAATCAATTCACCAGGTTGAGCTAGAATCAAAAAAAGATGATCCTAGAATTAATTTATCAAAAATACAGGTTGGATTAGATGTGCTTCTCAATGAAAGAATTGATTTAATCAAAAATAAATCTATCGGATTAGTAACAAATCACTCAGGTGTAGATGCGGCTGGTACCCCAAATTACGAACGCCTGATGAATCAAAAAGATGTCAGTATTAAAATAATATTTTCTCCTGAACATGGCCTATTTGGTGAAGCTGCTGCTGGTGAAAAAATTAATTATGACGGACAAGTTAAATCCCTTCCTGAAGTTGTCAGTCTATATGGAAGTAATCGCAAACCTACTGAAGGGCAAATGAAGGGTTTGGATATTATTCTCTATGATATTCAGGATGTTGGAGCACGATTCTATACCTATATTACTACATTGGGATTGGTTATGGAAAGCGCATCAAATGCTGGCGTGGAAGTGATTGTTCTTGATAGGCCAAACCCAATTACGGGGGAATCCATTGAAGGTCCTATTCTTGATTTAAAGTTTCAAACTTTCGTAGGATATTATCCTATCCCAATCCGTTATGGATTAACGGTTGGTGAGTTAGCATATATGATCAATGGTGAAGAATGGATTGAAAATCAACCAAAACTTCAAGTGATAAAGATGAAGGGCTGGAAAAGAAATCTCTGGTACGATGAAACAACTCTACCATGGGTCAAGCCATCGCCAAATATTCCTGATATAAATACTGCTATTATTTACCCTGGAATGTGCTTGCTTGAAGCTACTAATGTCAGCGAAGGAAGAGGAACAGAAAAGCCATTTAAGCGGTTTGGTGCACCATGGATAAACAAACAAGATTTAACCATAGAATTAAACAAGCTTAATTTGCCTGGCGTTGTTTTTAAGCCAGTTAGATTCATACCTAGCCCAATCAAAGGAATGGCAAATAATCCTAAATATAAAAACCAGGTATGTCATGGTGCAGAGATTATAATAACAGACCGTAATAAGTACAAAAGCATTGCAACAGGCATGGAAATAATTAATATGATTAAAGAAAAATATCCAAATCAGTTTAAACTAAAGAATTCTGGGATTAATCGTTTATGGGGAAATGCTGAATTTTCTGAACAAATTGCTTCTGACAATACGAATCAATTTAATATACCAATTGAAAAATATAAGAATACTTCAAGGCAATACTGGATTTATGAATAAAAAGCTAGCTATGATTATAGCTCTAGTGCTTTGTAGCTGCTATGCGCCTCCACAGGTCTATAAATCCAGCGGTTTCCCCTCTATAAGAAATTCTATAAATGAATTAATCGATACTTCTAAATTGGAAACAAATATTGGAATAAAAGCTGTTGATCTTAATTCCGGTAAAACAATTTTTGAATTGAATAGTAATTCCCTATTTAATCCTGCTAGTAATAATAAACTATACACATCTCTTTCAGCGATATCAATTCTAGATACTAGCTACACTTTTAAGACATCTATTTATAAAGATGAAAATAAAATCTACCTAGTTGGTGGTGGTGATCCTGACTTTGCATTAACAGAGCTTGACTCATTGGCTAGTATCGTAGCAAAACAATATCCCTCAATAAACGAGTTAATTCTAGATGATACAATTATGGATTCACTTACATACGGCCCCGGTTGGATGTGGGATGAAGGCGATGAATGGTATTCCGCGCATATTAGTGCACTTTCCGTTAATGATAATTGCATTGATTTCATAATCAATCCAAGCACAACCGGTAATCTTATCAATTTAGAAACATATCCCAAATCAAACTATTATACTATTATTAATCAGGCTTATACAGTAAATGATACAGCAAATTTTGAAAAGCTAAAAATAACTCGTGATTGGAAAAATAATAAAAATTCATTTTTAATAACTGGAAGTGTAATAGATACAGCATCAACAGATACCATTATTAGAAATATAGATGAACCAACCAACTATACTGGATATCTGTTCCGAGAAATGTTACTAAAAAATGGGGTGAAAATAAAAAAACTATATAAAGGTATCTATCTTAATTCAGGAGTAGAAATTGCAACGCATTACTCAAAATCCCTACCCTCAATCCTTGAGAATCTTATGGTTGAAAGTGATAACCTTACTGCAGAATTACTAGTAAAAACAATAGGCTATGAATCAAATGGAAGCCAAGGAAATTGGCAAAATGGATTGCATGCGATAAAGGTTTTCTTGAATGATAAAACAAATTTGGATACGACTAGTTTTTCCATTAGCGATGGATCTGGCGTATCAAGATATAATTACTCAAGTGCAAATAATTTTACCTCATTATTAAGCTGGGCGTATCATCAGCCAGAAATCAGAAATAAGCTATTAAATATTTTGTCGTTCACTGGTGAAAATGGAACCTTGATTGATAGAAATTTACCGAATGGTATTTATGCTAAGACGGGTTCATTATCTGGAGTTACAACTTTCTCTGGTTATATATTGAACTCAGATAACAAGCCAATAGCATTTTCTATATTAATGAATGGATATAAAGGATCATCTGCCCCATTCCGTGAACTGCAAGACAAGATTGTAAGTCAGCTAGCAGGAATAAAATGATTCGCAATAATTTATATCTGACGATCTTCTTATTATTGATAAGCTGCTCTCCTAGTCCTATTGAAAATCCATATATTATCGTTCTGGGCACCACTCAAGATGGAGGAGCTCCCCAAGCGGGATGTAATAAGAAGTGTTGTATTAATAGATGGTCAAATCCAAAAAAAGAATTTTTTGTTACCTCTCTTGGTATCGTTGACCCTAATTCAAATGAGGCTTGGATGATTGAGGCTACGCCCGACTTTCCACGCCAGCATAACCAACTTACAACAGAAAATAAGATCAAAGGGATATTTATCACCCATGCACACATAGGGCACTATTCAGGATTGATGCACTTAGGGAGGGAAACAATGGGATATAAAAATATGCCATTATATACAGCACCCAAAATGACGAAATATCTACAAACCAATGGTCCATGGAGCCAGTTAATTGATCTAAATAACGTTAAAATAAATAAATTAAAAGAGAATAAGGAAATTATTCTAAATAAAAGACTTACAATCAAGCCATTTAAAGTGCCTCATCGAGATGAATTTTCCGAAACGGTTGGATTCCAAATCAATGGACCTAGCAAATCATTAATTTTTATCCCAGATATCGATAAATGGAATAAATGGGATATCGATGTTTTGGGAACGATTAAAGAGAATGATTATGCCTTGCTTGATGGAACCTTTTATAATGAAGGTGAATTGCCGGGCAGAAATATGTCTGAAATTCCTCATCCATTTATTATTGAATCAATTGAATACTTCAAAGAAATCAAAGATCGGGTTGATATAAATTTTATTCATTTTAATCATACCAATCCTTTGCTTGACCCTGCTGCTGATAAACGGAAAAAATTAAAGGAACAAGGTTATGGAGCGACAACCATCAATCAACGATTTGAATTATAAATAAATTTAATTATTGAATCTGTTAGTAGAGTTATTGCGATATTCAAAATTACTGCTGCACCGATAAACGTAGTCCAAGCAAATCCACAATATTTTAGTAAAAACACAATAAGCAAACTTGATAACAATCCAGAAATAAGACTAATTGATGAAAAATCTCTTTTCATCTTGCTTAACAAAAACAATCCCAATAAGGCACCATATGTAAAGGATGCAATTTGAAGCCCAACAACAACGATTGCAGTATTGCTTTCATTAAAAACTAATGCTATCATAATTAAAATGGCACCCCATACCAGACTAACTAAACGTGAAGTTTTAATACTCTGTTTATTTCTGAACCAATCTGTAATCGTAGAAGAAGCTAAGGAATTCACTGAAGAGCTTAGGGTTGACATTGCGGCAGAAAGAACTCCTGCAAGCAAAAGACCTTTTACCCCTATTGGCAGAAAGTTGACTATAAAATAGGTAAACTCGCGATCCTTTTGAATATCCATATTATTTGTAACTAAATAAATAAGGGATCCAGCAAATAAGAAAATAGTGAATTGAAATAACACTATAATTCCACTGCCGATCATTGCTTTTTTAGCAGATTCAATATTCCTTGTGCTTAATACTCGCTGGACCATCATGTGATCTATTCCATGGGAAGAAAAAGATAAGAAAATTCCACCAATAATTGCGCTTAGGAAAAAGTATGGATCATATAATACATTACCTTCAAGAGTAAAAATTCTTAGTTTATTGAGCGAGGATAGATTCGTAATAATATCAAAAAATGGTAATTCAAGGTAGTTTATTGCTATTGCAATCGAAACTAATCCACCAAATAGGTAAAGTATAAATTGAATACTATCGATCCATATAACCGTTTTTATTCCTCCTGAAAGCGTATATATCAATGTTACAACACCAATGATCATGACTGCAAAAAAAAGCGACCACCCAGTGATTACTTGAACAATAACAGCGGTTGCTAAGAATCTTACTCCATCCGCTAATACTCTGGTGATCAAAAAAATGAGTGAAGCGATTTTTTGAAATACTTCGCCAAATCTTTGCCCTATAACCTCATATATAGATACAATACCAGCTTGAAAATATTGAGGTAAAAGAAAAATACTAACAAGGATTCTACCTATTATATAGCCAAAACCTAACTGAAGGAAAAACCAATCTCCTCTATAGGCTAAACCTGGAATGCTAATAAATGTCAGAACAGATGTTTCGGTTGCTACAATCGATAACATCGCAACGGGCCAAGGTAGATTCTTTCCGGCTAAGAAATAATCCCCGGATGATCTATTGCTTTTTGCCTGCCAAATCCCATAAATAGAAAACGATAGCAAAAAGAATAATATAACTAGCTGATCTATCCAATGCAAAAATTTAGCTCTCTAAAGGATGAAATGAATAGATCATTACCCCATCAAAACGAGGACCATCCTCATTAAAATAATAATCCATGAAATCCATTCGAACTGTTTTTTTGAATTCTTGGGATGCATGTATAATATCCTTCTGATCTACAATCATACCTTCATGAGCAATCATCAAACCCAACTTAAAATATGATTCTTTTACAAAAGCGACGCCAACAACAGTTGGCAATTTTTTTAATAGCTCAGTTGTAAGCATATCATTTGGTATATAGCTTGCGCTTGTTTTCTTTGACCAATCAAGCTCTAGGAATTCATCTCCATTTTGTTTTTGATTCAGCGTAATTGTGCGTTTCTCTAATTGATCGTTCATCAATAAAGAACTAGAAATATCTTGGGTTGAATAATTATCTTGGATTCGATCGGTAGTAAAATGCCATCTATGCTTATATGAAGGTGTGCTTTCCCCTTCATTATCAGATTTATAGTGGATTTGAATAAGGTTCTCTTTTGCCTCATTCCAAGATTTACTTTGTACGCTTGCTAAGCCTGTAAGGATATGTACGGTGCAATCCGATACATCTAACCTAAAAATTGGATCTGGATCTGGCTCAACTTCCTCGCCTAAACAAAACATTTGATATGGTGTTCCAATCTGCCAAACTGAAAAAGCTTTAAGTCTATCGTGAAAGTTGGGAAATTTTTTATGAAATTTTGGCAATATTTCAGAAAAATCATTCTCTGATATAGTCCAAGGTTTTGGTAGCGTATTTATCCATTCTTCTTTCGATTCGCAAGCAAATTGGACAACGCAAAACAGGATTAATGATAAAGAGTGATTTATCTTCAATTTTATTCTCTTTTCCATCGATCCCGTAGTTCAAGATCTTCATTTTTAGCCGTAAAGCCTAGAGACTCATATACTGATGAATGTAATCGCTGTCTCCAGTCAAAATAGCTCTTTTTCTTATAGGATCGGTCAGGGTGAACTGCATTTGTAAGTAAAATGACAAAAATTTGGTTTTCTTTATCAATCCATAGTGAGGTACCTGTATATCCTGTATGCCCAAAACTATCTTTTGATAAATATACACCTCCTGAAGATTTTCCAGATGGAGTATCCCATCCAATACCATAAGAATTACCCTCTACTTCATTTGACCTCGTTGTAAACTGAATAATTGTCTCTTCCATAAAAATTCTCTTCCATCCATATCGGCCACCATTCAGCATCATTTGTGAAAAAATAGCCAGGTCCTTTGCCGTAGAAAAAAGACCAGCATGCCCAGCAACACCACCTAAGCTATGCGCATTTTCATCATGAACAAATCCTCTAATCAATTTTTGGTGAAATTTGCTATTTTCAGTTGGAACAATTCGCTGAAGTTTTTCCATAGAAGGGTTATAAAATGTAGAATTCATTCCAAGCGGTTTGAACACTACCGAATCAACATATTCATCCAATGATTGCTGCGATGCAACCTCAACAACTTTACCTAGTACGATTAAACCAATATCTGAGTATATGAGTGTGTCGCTGGATGCTCTTTGAGGTTCCGTATTAAAAATAGAGTCCAACCGAGTCTGCTGATTTCCATCCATTAAGTAGTACTGTTTAAATGGTGGAAGGCCTGCTGTATGTGTTATGAGCTGCTGAATCGTAGTGTTTTCTTTTTGTCTAAAAAACTTATCTTGCTGTCCTCTGAATTCTGGAACAAAATCAATAACTCTATCGCTAAGTTTAAGTTTTTTTTCTTCTACAAGATTCATGATAGCTGATGTAGTTGATATTACTTTCGTAATTGAAGCTAGATCAAAAATATTACCCCTTGCTGTAGGATTACTCTTTAAATAGGTATGATAACCAAATGCTTCGTGTAAAAAGATTTTACCATTTTTTGCAGCAAGAATAACGCCACCAGGAAAAGCTGAATCTTGCACCGCATCATTTAGCATTATTGTAATTGGTGCGATATCTACTCCAATTTCATTTGCCCTAATTGTCATTAATTCAGTACCTGGTTCCAATGGATTTTCTTGTTCTACCCACGGTTGCGACTCTATATATAACCCTGAGCCTCTATTGGCGATATCTGGTATTGTAACAGGTAATATGCCGCTTGCATTAGATTTGCCCATTAATAATTTTGCTACAGCGTCTTGCATAATTCCGCTTCCTTTATATGCACATATATATACAGGCGCACTAGGAAAATCTTGAATTAAATATGGACTACCAAAGCTTGTCACCACTACCTTACTGCTTTTATTAATTAATCTATTAATTAAATCGGCCTCAACTTCTGGTAAAAAAATATTATCCTTCCATTCTACAGGGTTAGCAAATGCATTAACAAAAACTATTTTTTCATCTGGAATTTGTTTGAATATATAATCTGCGATTGCCAAGCTATCAGATTTGTCAATTTGAAATGTTTTTATCTTTCGCTTACTTTGTCGAAGTTGCTTAGTTAAGCTGCTTTCAGTGTGATTGTTTGGCCCATCATAAAGATCAATTACATATATATCTTCATTAAGCTCAGGATTTAATGGCAAAATATTATTATCATTCTTTACCACCGTAAGTGATCTTGATGCTATTTCATCTGCGGTTTCGAAATTAATCTTTTTGCCCATATCCAAGTGAGTTTTATCAGCTGATATCGCTGGATCTTTATGCAGTCCAACTTTTTCCTTCATCTTTAAAATTTTAATGACCGATTGATTAATTCTCTGCTCAGTAATGATTCCGTCCAGCACCGCACGCTCTACCAGATCGATTGACTCTTTCATTTTGTTGTTTTGAATAATGATATCAGAACCAGCATTAATGGTAGCGATTAAAGCGTAAGCGTCTGAATAATTTTTTATTATCCCTCCCATGCCCATTGCATCGGTGATTATTGCCCCATCAAAACCAAGATTATTTTTTAATATATCTTTTATCCAAAATGAGGAGAGCGTAGCTGGGTCATCAGCATTTTTTTGATAATCAGGAGCGTTAACATGGGCAACCATAATGGCATCGACTCCTGCATTAATTGCATTTCTAAATGGAGGAATTTCCACAGTCCATAGTCTGGAAGAGTCACTTGGTATTTGAGCTAGCGCAGAGTGAGAATCTGTTTCTGTATCACCGTGTCCAGGAAAATGCTTTGCGGTCGCTAGCATGTTATAGTCATGAAGGCCTTTTATGAACTCTTTTGAATAGCGATAAACTGAATCCGGATCCTCACCAAATGATCGCGTATTGATAATCGGATTTTTAGGATTATTATTAACATCAACCACAGGAGCTAAATTAAAATGTATTCCAACTGCTCGACTTTCGACAGCAGAGATTCTTCCTGCTTCATAGGCATATTGTGGGTCACCTGTTGCTGCAATTGCCATCATGGGTGGCAATGTTACAGCGCCACTATACCTTCGACCCAGGCCAGATTCTATATCAGCCTCAACTAACATAGGGACCTTTGATGCTTTTTGCATTTTATTTAAAAGAGTTAATGCGCTGCCTGCTTCTCCAAACCAAATATGCAAAACCCCAATTCCATCCGATGATATGAGCTTTTCAATCTCTTTCCATTCATCGCTTTCATAGTTCATGAATTTCATATTCATTCTATAGACCATCATTTGCGCAATCTTCTCTCTTAATGATAATTTTTTAAGTGTAGATTCTGCCCATGATGATTCTAAAGAGGAAATTGTTCCAGCTCCAGAGCAGGTCAAAAATATAATCGAGAAAAGTAGAGTAAATATCCTAAACATAATATGATAAAAATTAACTTTACTTCCCTTATTAAATCTTTAACTTTATTAAATTATTAATATGAAAAATATATCCCCTAATGTGCCAGAATTAATCGGTCAAATGATAATGGTTGGAATGAAAGGCCATGATGACGCTGCAGCAAAAGATTTCTTTGAATTAAATCAAGGTCATCAAATTGGCGGAATCATACTATACGATGAAGATATCACAATCTCTCCACCCTCACTTCATAATATAAGATCTCCAAAACAATTGCAGAAATTAACATCTTGCCTTCAGCGCTTAAGCGATATTCCTTTATTGATTGGAATAGACCAAGAAGGTGGAAAGGTAAGTAGATTAAAAGCAAAGTACGGGTTTGATTCTTCAATTAGCTGGGAAAATTTGGGAAAGATTAATGACCTTGAACAAACCGCTAGTGAAGCGCTTCGTACAGCTAAAACCCTAAAGGAAAATGGAATAAATCTGAATTTTGCACCTGTATTGGATCTATTATTATCAAAAGATAATATCATTATACAAAAGCAGCGATCATTTTCCTCAAATCCACATAATGTTGCTGATCATGCAAAAATAGTCATTGATACATATTTAGATCATAATATAATTGCTACAGCAAAACATTTTCCAGGCCAAGGAAGTTCAGTTGGTGACACCCATGAAGGATGGGTAGATGTCTCTGAATCATGGTCAGAAAAAGAGCTTTTACCCTATCAAAATCTTATTGATTCAGGTACTATTTCAGCAATTATGACTTCGCATTTATTTAATAAATACCTTGATGATAAATATCCAGCAACACTATCAAAAACAATCATAACAGATTTATTAAGAAAAAAAATGAATTTCACTGGCGTGATAATTAGCGATGACCCCCAAATGAAGGCATTGACAAATAAATATAGATTAGAAGAAATAATTGAACTAATGATCAATGCTGGTGTGGATATTTTCTGCTTTGGAAATAACTTAGAATACGATCCGGACATAGTAATAAAAATACATCATATTATTGATGATTTATTGAAAAGAAATAGAATAACAATTTCAAGGTTAGTAAAATCTTATGATAGAATAATTAATCTAAAATCTATGATTGGAATTAAATGAAAATACTTGGAATTGATGGGGGTGCCTCAAAAGTATCGGGAGCTATTATCGAACGAATAAATGAAGATACTTTTGAGATATCAGGAAAAATAATTGAACTACACTATAAAGATCATCCATCCTTTGATCATTCCTTTCAACCTGTTGATTTAACAGAACAATTAAATGATGCATTGATATTGCAAAAAGAAAAAGACCAAGGAGGTGTATATATAGAAACATTGTTAAATGTCATTAAACAATTAGGTGGAAATACAGATTCATTTATTTCTATTGCTATGCCTGGAATTAAATCAAATGATAAAAAAGGTATTCAAGTGATGTCTAATGGGCCAAGATTGCCTGATCTATGTAAAAAAATCCAAAATGCGATTGAACCTTCTAGTAATATTTCAAATATTGAAAGTGATTCTGATATGTGTGCATGGGGTGAAGAATTTGCAATAAACGGTTTTTTCAGAGACATAAATAATGCCTACTATATGGGTGGCGGTACTGGAATCGCAGATGGAATGAAATTAAATAATCAATTGCTGAGTTTTGATAGCCAATCAAGCTGGATTGCTAAAACTTGGGAGCTAAAATCAAGCAATGGAAGTTCTATTGAGTCTCTTATATCAATGCCAGCAATCAATAGTCTTTCAGAAAAATCTGTCATATCTATCAGTAAGATTTTAGCATTGTTGATTTTTGAAAGAGTCCGGACAATTTATGAAGGTTGGGATAATCAGTTTATTATAGAAAGAAAGATTGATAAATCACATTCTTATCATGGAATATTATTGGATCGAATAGTTATTGGGCAGAGATTATCACAATATCTTAACTCCAATGTTGGAATTAATATCTTTCAACAAGTAAAAACTAGCTTTAATGAACTTTGCGCACATCATGGTGGAGCTATTAAAGAGCATTTTTTAAATGATGATAGGATTGTATTGTCAAGCTTAAGAGAAGCTCCCATTATTGGATTAGGATCAAAAGCATGGATGGAAATTTCATGACTTCTAAAATCGCTCCATCTAAAGAACCTATTATCAGAGTAGGTATAATCCTGCCAGCAGATAATATTAAAAATATCGAGCTTGTTTTATCAGAAAGTGATTCTTTTGAAATTGAGACGAATGAGAAGATTTACCCTTCTTGTAAAAATAATTCTAATATAACAATCTCTCTTAATGATGAGAAGATGAGGATAAATGAATTAGGCGTTATAACAAAAAAAATAGTAATAAATCCAACCATTGATTCAAGCAAAAATTTTTCCATGATCAAGGAAGTGGTAGCTGGTAGAGGATTTCATTGGGAAAAAGTAGTCGATATAAAATATTGGGGCAGTCTTGAATTTGTGATCATTGAAAATAATATAATGGTCATAAATGAATTAAAACTAGAAGACTATCTAAAATGTGTTGCAACTTCAGAGATGAGCCAATATTGCCCGAAAGAATTTCTCATCTCACAAACAATAGTTGCTCGCTCATGGCTACTTGCAAGCTCTGAGCAAAAACATGAATCGCAAGGCTTTGATGTATGCAATGATGATTGCTGCCAAAGATATCAAGGTATGGATAATTGTACTATTGAATCAATAGAAGCTGCTAATCAATCACATGGTAAGGTATTAATTTTTGATAATTCTATTTGTGATACTAGATACTCAAAATCCTGTGGCGGTAAAACAGAGAATTATGAAAATGTCTGGTCCGGCAAGCCAGTTCCATATCTGATTTCAATTAATGATTGTGATGAACAAGGAGTTAATTATTGCAATCCATCACAATTTCCTGAGAAATCAATTACAAGATTTATTGGATCTGTAGATGAAGATCTAGAGTATTATCATTGGAATCATGAAGTTAAAAATCAATCAATTATAAAGCATCTAAAGAATTATTATGACACGTATGCAAAAGCGATTGTAAATATTATAGCTTTGGAAATAGGAAAATCAGGCAGGATATATAACTTAGATGTTATTTACATAGATCAAGAAAATAAGGAAAAGAGCTTGATTGTTGAATCGGAATATAAAATTAGAGACCTTTTATCAGATTCTTTCCTATTCAGCTCTGCATTTACTATAGAAAAAAAAGAGCAAGGATTCAATCTAAATGGCAAAGGATGGGGACATGGAGTTGGTTTGTGCCAGATTGGTGCTTTGAGCATGGCATTATCAGGAAAAAATTCAAATCAAATACTTAGTCATTATTATCCGGGAACAGAAATAATAAATATATATTAGATGAATAGCTATTCAAAAACAAAAGGATGGTCTTGGGTTCCTAGTCTATATTTTGCAGAAGGACTGCCATATGCATTCGTGATGATTGTATCTGTAGTATTATATAAAAACCTAAATATATCCAATACAGATATAGCTTTATATACCAGTTGGCTTTATTTACCATGGGTTATTAAGCCGTTGTGGAGTCCGTTCGTGGATATAATTAAAACAAAGCGATATTGGATAGTGCTTACACAGCTCATTATTGGAGCAAGCCTAGCAGGTGTTGCTTTCGCGATACCTACTACTAATACACTACAATATACATTAGCATTCTTTTGGCTCATGGCATTTAGCTCATCAACTCATGATATCGCAGCTGATGGATTTTACATGCTAGGATTATCCAGCCATGATCAATCCTGGTTTATTGGAATTAGAAATACTTTTTATCGGTTTGCGATTCTTTTTGGACAGGGAATTATTATCATTATTGCTGGTCAATTAGAGAATATCACTGGAAATCTTAAACTTGCTTGGTCATTAGTTTTTGGAATTTTATCAGGGCTATTTATCCTTTTAGCTATCTATCATAAATGGGTTTTGCCTCAACCGAAAAATGATCAAGAAGAATTCAATATTTCTAAGAAGGATATTATAAAAGAATACTTTGAGATTATTAAAGCTTATTTTAAAAAGCCTCAAATTTTACTGATTATTTCTTTTATCTTACTCTATAGATTCGGAGAAGCGCAGTTGGTAAAAATCGCTCCATTATTCATGCTTGATTCCCTTGAATCAGGAGGATTGGGTCTATCAACATCAGAATATGGGTTCATTTATGGCACTCTAGGCGTAGCAATGCTAACCCTGGGAGGTATTGTTGGTGGATTTTTTATAGCAAAGAATGGATTAAAGTATTGGATAATTTGGATGGCGCTAGCAATGAAATTACCTGATCTAGTTTATATCTATATGGCCTATTCGCAACCAGAGAATATGACACTTATAGGTTTTCTCGTATCTGTAGAACAGTTTGGTTATGGATTTGGCTTTACTGCTTATCTACTTTATATGATGATGATTGCTGATGGTAATCATAAAACTGCGCATTACGCAATATGCACAGGGATCATGGCGTTAGGTATGATGGTTCCAGGTATGTTTAGTGGAGCAATTCAAGAAAGCTTAGGTTATACAAACTTTTTTTACTGGGTTATGTTTTCCACCATCCCAGGATTAATTTTGATTAAATTTATTTCTATTGATTCAAGTTTTGGATTAAATAAGGACTCAAATAAATGAATAAGATAAATAGAATATTAGCTCTAGATACTTTTCGTGGTGCAACTATTGCATTGATGATTATAGTAAACAACCCAGGTACTTGGTCACATGTCTATGGTCCACTTAGACACGCTCAATGGCATGGATGCACTTTGACAGATTTAGTTTTTCCATTTTTTCTTTTTATTGTTGGCATAGCAATGAGTTTTTCATTTAAAAAGTATGATATTTGTAAAACCGGTCCATTATTTAATAAGATAGTATTTCGAACAATATCAATATTCTCCCTTGGACTGATTTTGAATGCATTTCCATTTATTAGACAAGATTGGGATTGGTCTTCATTTAGAATTTTAGGAGTATTGCAAAGAATTGCTCTTGCTTATTTTATTGCTGCATTTATTATTCTAAGAGCAAATGTAAAGGGATTGGTTCAAATATCATTTTTTATATTAATACTATATTGGATAGCTTTATATGCTTATGGGCTAATAAGCGGTCTTGACCCATATGCCTTGAATTCTAATTTACCTCTTGTTATAGATAGAATAATTCTTGGAGAGAGTCATTTGTATGGAGGAACTGGAATACAATTTGACCCAGAAGGCCTCCTAAGCACATTTCCATCCGCAGTTACTGTAATTATAGGGTTCCTCGTAGGTACAATGATTAAAACAACAAAAGATCACAATGATAATTGCCAGAGAATGCTCATTTTGGGCTCTCTAATGATTATTTTGGGATGGATTTGGGGATTTATGTTTCCTATCAACAAGCAATTATGGACTAGTTCTTACGTTCTCTACACTGCAGGAATAGGAACGATTATATTGTCAACAATGATATGGATAATTGATATTTTGAAATACAATAAATGGGCATTCCCATTTATTGTATTCGGATCAAATTCTATTTTTATATATGCCTTATCAGGTATTTGGGCGAAGATTCTATTGAAAATTCGGTTTAGCCTAAATGGTGATGAGATTTCAGGTTATTCATATTTATATCAAACAGTCTTTTTACCAATAGCTGGAAATACTAATGGGTCTCTTTTATTTGCAATCTTTCACGTATTTGCATTTTGGTTAATTTTATTTTGGATGTATAAAAAGAAGATCTTTATCAAGCTTTAATCTAATCCATACTTTATTGAGGCGATAATTGACGTGATAATAATTATTGCTCCAATAGCAAAGAACTCCATATTAATACTTTTTGAAAAAAATATTATTTCAACAAATAAACCTATGGGGACAACTAAATTATTCATTACAGCTAAAGTTCCATTATTAACGAGGGTTGCCCCGTAATTCCAGAAACAATATCCCAGTCCAGATGCAGCAATTCCAAGCCAAATTATTAGTATCCAATGCATAGATGAGGTTGGGGCAGAAAAACCATATGGTGAAATTATTAGGCCAATTGAACTCGCTATTAAGGCTCCTAAAAAGAAAAAAGCAAAATCATTTCGAATGTTTAGTTGATTTGGATCAGTTATTTTTATTCTTCTATAAAGAATTTGTCCACACGCAAAACACAGATTGGCTAATTGTATCAATAAAAACCCAATAATATCATTTTGGTCAAAATAAGTACTGCGGATTAATCCAGCTCCAGATATTGATAAAAATGATAGTGCGAAGATCGGTAATTTAAATTTTCTATCTAGAATATTTGAAATCAATACTACATAAAATGGTGTTGTTACAGTAAACAAAAGAATTCTTTGCACTGTGGTATAGTTGAATGCACTTAAATAAAATATATACATTAATCCTAATTGTAATGCTCCAATAGAAATCATTCTAATGAAGTAGTTATAAGGAGTATTGATTTTTAGCCAAGGTAGAAAAAATATAAATGCCAGTAAGGAGCGTAGAAATGCAAGTGTCCAAGAATTTATTTCGGGTGTTAAATAATTACCGATTAAACTAAATGATAAGGACCATATGATTGTTGTGATAATAAGATAAAGCATCAATTCATTTTAAATAAGAATAGATATTCATCTTAAATCAAATAATTGACTGTATTTTATAATTAGTGATTTTGATTTAGAATCAATTGGAATACCATCATAATCCTCCATTTGGTTATAGACAATATATAAACCAGAACCTGCGGACTGTTGAAGAATAAATCTCCAGTTAATAGAACTTACGCCTGATTGATTATTATATTGCAAAAGCGCCTGTAGGTACATCTTTGGAGAAAAAGCATAGGTTAATCTCGCTCGTGAAAGATACGTTTTGAAATCTCCTTGAGGAAGTGTAACGCTATTATAATTATAACTGAATTCAGAATTAAAACGATCACCAAATCTCACCTTAAGAGTAGGCCTAGTATTCAATCTATCTCCACCAAAAAACCCTCCAATTCTATTCATTGCACTCAAACTAATAAAATTAGTTTGAGGTGTTGTTATATAGAACTGCCCCTCTATTTCATCGTATGTTCCAACTGGAACAGAAATTTGCTTATCTGAATTAATTAAAAATTCTTCTAATAATCCCTCTTTAATAAAATTTACGCCTGTATGAAATTCATAACCAGATCTAAACTCAAAATGACTATCCACATGCAATTTACCACTTTCATGAAAACCATCTAATTTCCAAAAACCATCATAATTGGTATGGGGTCGAACTTCTAATAAGCCAAACAGGTCATCTGGTCGTAATCTGGTGAAGATTCTACCGGACCATTTTCTATACCCTCCGGTTCGTTTTAAAAATCCCATTTCAGGATTAAAACTTTCACCAATCTCAGTATAAGAAAGGACAGTTTCAACTTGCTTGCCATTTCTACTGGCTCTAAGGCGATAAGAATAGGCTTTATCTTTTTCTAAATCTGGAGTATTAGATGTTGCAATAAATCCATCTAATTGACCTAATTGACCAATGCCTAATTGACCATCAAGCGCATAAACCTGATTAGAATAACCATTGCTATTTAGATTAAGAAGATTCGTGGCCATAGCACCAAAAAAGGTTCTATTTGGCATCTCTTTTTTAACTCGAAAGATAGAAAATTCTTCTGATTGAGTACTCATTGATAGTAAACCAATTCGCATATTTGAAAATGTACCAGTAAGCCTTCCACCTGCAGTAATTGGAATTTGCTGGCCATCATTCCCTATTCCAATTCTTCTACTAAAAAACATTGAAAGCTCTGAACCTCCGCGATCAGCTTCTCCGATTGAAAATAAACCTGCGTTTTCTAGGAAGAAGGCTCTTTTTTCTGGGAAGAAAAGACTAAATCTGTCCAAATTGATTTGCTGCTCATCTGCTTCTGCTTGAGCAAAATCAGTATTGTATGTCACATCTAAAGTAAGGCTAGATCCAATATTTATTTTTCCATCAAATCCGATATCACTATCATTAGAGTTATTGCTAGTTGAGTCTGATACGACATTTGTTTGGCCAAGCACATAGGGTATAAATTTATAACTCCTTGAAGAGGGAATATTGATTCCCACTAGCTGTCCAGCAGATAATAATCGGTTAATTGTGAATTGTCGTGAAATTTGTGACCACTGGGCTTTTTCTTGATTGCTACTAATAACACGTTGGAAGTTTATACCCCAAGTTTGATCTTCTTTTGAATTATATCTTAATGTTTTTAGCGGAATTACAAATTCAGTACTCCAACCGAAATCACCTATGAATGACTTGACATTCCATGCAGCATCCCAATTGATATTATAACCACCAGCAGCGCCAGTTGAAAATCTTCTACTAATTGATCCGCCTTCGCCTCCTTTTGTGATTTGTGCATCATATTCTATTCCCGCTGCATTTGTTCCAAAAGCATAACCATTTTGAAAATCTCTAAATGTATCTAAAATAAATATAAAGCTATCCATATCATCTAATGGTGAATCTCTTCTAGCATCAGAGATAATTATTTTTTCTGGCTCGTTATGATAGCAAATCGCAGCAACATATAAATTATCATCAGAAAACATAATTTTAACTTCTGTTCTTTCTGTTGCAGGCTTTCCCTCATCAGGTGACTGCTGAATAAATCCTGTTGCTGGGATAATATTTTTCCAAGCTGGGTCATCAATAACCCTTCCATCAATATTTGGAACGATTTCAGCTTTTATTGCATTAATCGTATTTTTTTCCAATGCAATATTTTGCCCAAAAATAGACTGTACAAAAAAAATGAATAAATAATACCGGTATAATTTCATTAATTCATCTATTCTTTATATAGTTCTTCAGTTAGTTTAGCCATATTAAGACATTTTTTAGTTACACCGCCCAAGTCATGAGAGGTATAATTTACTTCTACGGAACACCATCCAATCAAAATGTCTGGGTGATGATTTTGCTTCTCAGCAATTAAAGCTATAGCATGAACAAATTCAATACCATCCATATATGAATCAAAAGTGTATTTTCTAGATATTGAATTATTATTATAATTCCATTTAATCAAAACATCTAGCTCTTGATCTATTTTATTTTTATCTATAAGGCTCATTGATTTAATTCTAAAGCTATGCTATTGAAAGCTTCCTAAAGGTATTTATAACCCATACTATCGAAATAATAGTAGCAAAAATACCAGAAATAAACATACTATACCAAATCCATTCTACAGGCCTATTCTGAATGAAAGTAAAATAATAAGCTAATGGCCCAGCAACTCCAATAACCCTAATAGTTGTAATGATAAGAGATGGCATTCCTTGTCCAAGGCCTTGCAATATCCTACCAATGGTCAGACCAATAGAAATAAATGGAAACAATATTGAGATAATTCTTAAGTAATCTATAGATATTCTTTGTATTAGTGGATCTGCAGTAAAAATACTAATAACAATTGGGGCAAAAATATATAATATGACAGAGCATATACTGGTAATAATCAATGAGCTTTTTATACCATACCAAGATATAAGCCTAATTTTGCTTATTTCATTTGCACCATAGAACATTCCTACCATAGTAGTAAGTGCTGAGGCAATTCCAAAGATTGGGAGAAACACTAACATATCTATTCTTCCGCCAATCTGATAAGCAGCTACCGCATTCGTGGAATAATTTACAAGCAATCGATTGAATACTAACTGACCAATTGCCATTACGACCATTGACATTGATACTGGAATTCCAACTTTAATTATATCAAAAATAATGTAAGTGGATAGAGAAAAATCTTTGAGCTTAAACTTAATATAGGTGTGATGTTTAATAAATAACATATAAACAAAAATAAACCAAACAATTATTTGACTAATTGTTGTTGCCCAAGCTGCACCAACGACTCCATAGTCAAGATAAAAAATGAATATTGGATCAAGGATTGTGTTTAAAATTGTACCTAATCCTGCAATGATCATTGGTAGCTTCATTTCGCCTTCACCTGCAAGGATGGATCTAAAAAAGCCGGAAAAGACACCAAAAGAGATACCGTAACAACTAACTCTTAAATAGCTCCAAGCTTGTGGCAAAACTTCCTGAGTACAGCCCATAAATGTTAATATCTGCTCTCCATAGATTAATCCAAGGGATGTAAGTATTGCGCTAATCAATAGCGCCATCACTACGGCATGTTCAGCAGAATTATCTGCATTAACCTTATCATCTGCGCCAATAAACCTTGCTATAGATGCAGTAACTCCATTTCCTAAGCCAAATGAAAGGCCCATTACAAGGAAAAAGATAGGCATGTTAAATGCAACTGCAGCAATGGCATCGCCACCAAGCCTGCCAATAAATATCATATCAATGATTGTATACAGTGTTTGAATGCCCATCCCTGCCATTATTGGAATTGCTAAGCTCCACATCGACTTTGAAGGGTTTTTTAAAAATGATTCTAACGGGGTCTTTCTTTGATCAGTATTTTTCATTATTGAATAATCAATGAGTTGAGATAGCGCTAATTTATAAGATAAAAACTGTATTCTTCAGACTAATTTAGAATGGCCAAATAATTGGAATAATCAATACGGCTAGAATCCAAAAAGTAAGGGCCAGCGGGATACCAGTTCTCATATAATCTGAAAATCTATACCCACCTGGACCATATACCATTAAATTGGTCTGATAGCCCACCGGGGTACTAAAAGATGCTGATGCAGCGAAACAAACACCAAAAATAAATGGCCTTGGATCTAGTTGCATATCAGCAGTGATTGCTATAACAATTGGGGTCATAATAATTGCAGTCGCTGTATTGGAAGAGACTTCTGTCATAACCATGGTTACAAAATAGACTAAAGCAAATAATACATATGGCTGCATAGAAGGAGAAAAATTATCTACGAACTGGGTAATCGAGCTAGCAATATAGGATGCTGTACCAGAAGATTGAATAACAATACCAAGCGGAATCAATGCAGCGATTAATACAATAACCTGCCAATGAATAGATTCATATGCTTCATTTGGAGAGATTACCCTAAATATCATTAACACTACGGCACTAATCAAAGCTCCTTTTAAAATTGGTAAAACCCCAATCGCAGCAAGCAATATAGTTAATACTATTGAAACTATACTAATCCACCAAAATCGTACTTTTACTAAATCAGCCTGCATTTCACCAAGTAAAATAAATTTACCTGATTTAGCAAGTTCTGAGATTTGTCTTTTTCCTCCATAAATGAGTAAGGTGTCATATGTATGCAAAACAACATGGGCAATTTTCTTTCGAATAATTAATCCTTCTCTTCTTATAGCAAGAATAAACGCTCCAAATCTTTTTCTAAAATTTGCCTCCCGAAGCGTCTTTCCTATTATATCAGATTGATCAGATACCATACACTCCACTAGAATATTATCATCTTGCTCTAGCTCTGCTTGAGTTAATTTTTCATCAGTAAGGAGCGTGACTTTCTCCACTTCCTTCATCCGTAAAAAACTTTCAACGGACCCTTTGACAAATAGTATATCTCCAACTTTCAATTTTTGTCTTCCGACATTATAAGTTATAAGTCTACCATCACGCTGAATATCAAGAACAATGACGTCATAGCTTTGGTTAACATTGCGCTCTTGACAAGTAGACCCAACCAAAGGGGAATCATTAGAAATTTTCATCTCTGTTAAGTATCCAGCCATATGATAGCTTTGTGTCAAGCTTGAAGTAACAGTGCGTGAAGGTAGAATTTTAGGTGCAATCCATAAAACATAAATCAGACCGACAATCAGTGTTACCCATCCATATTTTGCAAACTCAAACATTCCAAGCGGGCTTCCACCATTTTCAATATAAATTGCATTAACAATCAAATTCGTTGATGTGCCAACAAGGGTAAGGGTTCCACCCATGATTGCTGCATAACTAAGTGGAATTAATAGCTTTGATGGACTCATATGGTATTGATGGGCTAATCGAATTGTTACAGGCATAAATACTGCCACGATCGCTGTATTATTCATTAACGCACTTGCGAAAGCAATGGTTAATAAATATACACCTAACCCAAGATTGCGTGACTGCGATACAAGCTTATTTATCCTTACAATAAGATATTCTAATACGCGAGTCTTTTGAAGTCCTTGACTTAGTATAAACAATAAGCAAATTGTAATTACCGCAGGGTTAGAAAAGCCAGAAATAGCTTCTTCTACAGTTAAAAATCCGCCAGTAAATAAGATAGTTAATATGAGGAGTGCTGTTACATCAAGGCTAAATTTTTCAGTAACAAAAAGGATGAAGGCCAATAATATTAGGCCAAGCACAAATACTATTTCAAAAGTCATTTCTTAAATTTTCTAATTATATATTGACTTCATCAATTTGTTCAGGCTCTAAAAACCCCTTAGCATACTTCATATAAATCTTTTGTTTAACAAAAATATCAAAGAGATCTACATCGATATGTGCATCATCTTTCATGAAGCCTAATATTCGCATGGCCTGACTTAATGTCTTACCTTTTTTATATGGCCTATCACGAGCAGTTAAGGCTTCAAAAATGTCTGCAATTGCCATGATGCGTGCCTGAATTGACATTTCTTCTTTCGTAAGGCCTTTAGGATAGCCCGTTCCATCAAGTTTTTCATGATGTCCTCCAGCAAATTCGGGAATATTCTTTAAGTGCTTTGGATAGGGGAGCTCATCAAGCATATTAATTGTTACAACAATATGGTCATTGATAACCTGTCTTTCTTCGGGAGTAAGAGTACCTCTTGGTATAGTTAGATTATAGATCTCATCTTCAGAAAGAAAATTTTGCATCTTTCCATTTGGTTTCCAGCGATATTGCGCAATTTCATGAATTCTTTGTTTTTTATCATCAGACATGAATTCCCCACCAACATTTGACTCTTGGACAAAGGAAAGGTCATTTTTAATCTTTCTAATTGTTTTGCGATAATCCTTTTTTAGCATATCCATCTTCTTTTTCTTGTCTTTATGGCTTAAGGATTCATCTCGTTCAATTAGTAATTCTTTTTTTAATCTTTTTATCTCATGATCACGCTGAAGAACAGCAAAGCGCGTTTCAACTTCATTGATTCGATCATAGATGGTTTCAAGTTTTGTAGATTTATCTACCACAAATTCAGGAGTTGCCACCTTGCCGCAATCGTGTAGCCATGCTGCAATCTTTAGCTCATACATTTCCTGATCAGATAATTTAAAATCAGCAAAAGGCCCAGATTTTGTTTTTTGAACAGCATCAGCTAGCAACATCGTTATTTCAGGAACTCTTTCACAATGTCCGCCGGTATAGGGAGATTTTGCATCAATCGCTGAAGCTATCAGTTTAATAAATGATTCAAATAAATTCTCGAGGTCTTTAATAAGATTTTTATTCGTAATAGCTACTGCAGCTTGACTTGCAAGGGCCTCAACCTTGCCTTGAATATCTGAACTAAATTCAATGATTTTTTTGGATTTGTTTGTTTGCGCATTTAAAAGTTGTAATACTCCAATAATTTCATCTTCATGGTTCTTTAAGGGAACGGTTAAAAATGATTTTGAATGATATCCTGTTTTTTCATCAAACATTTTTGTTCCAGAAAAATCAAAACCTTCTGCCTTGTATGCATCTTGAATATTCACTGTTTCTCCAGAAAGTCCAACATATGCAGCCACCATAGAGTTATTTGGCTCACCCTCATCATCAAATAATTTTACAGGATAAAAAGGTATATCCTCACCTGAAGTTCCACCCATATGGAAATTGAGAGAATCGGTCATCATAATTTCAAATTTTAACCGTTTGTCATCAGTCATCATGTACAAGGTTCCTCCATCGGAGTTTGAAATACGTTTCGCCTCTAACAAAATCATCTCTAGCAATTTAGACATATCTCTTTCTTTTGATAGCGCTAAACCTATCTGTGCCAAATTGCTAATCTGTTCTTCTAGATCAGTAATATACGCATGGACCGCCTTTGGTGCGCTTACAAGATATTTTGCTACTTCTGTCGTGGAGTATGTTTGTTTTTTTGTCATTGAATACGCTTAAAAGTAATATATACTAACTTACTGAAAGATTCTAGATTGAACAACTATATGATTATTAACATAATAATTGAGATCAATAAAGCATTAAATAAATTACAACACCTGTAACCGACACGTAGAGCCAAAGTGGAAGAGTAATTTTTGCAATTTTTCTATGCAAAACAAGATTATCTGTCCATCCTCTATAAAGAGTCAGTAAAGCCAGCGGTATAATGATTGTTGCTAAGATAATATGCGTCAATAGGATGATATAATAAATTAGTGTATACTCACCTAGATATTGCTTAGGCCCCGCTTTAAACCAGTGGTAAATAATGTAGCTGACCAGAAATGCAGCTGAGGTTGCAAACGAAACAAGCATTACATTTTTATGCAACCTACGTTTTTTCTGAATAATTAATATATACCCAAGAACAAGTAGCGCAGTGGTTAAAGCATTTAGGCTTGCATTGACTGTTGGTAGTGCAGAGACATCTAATGAACCATTAATTCCATCCGGCCTTGGGCCCAAAATAAGAAAGGCCACTGCCCCAGAAATAATTATGGATACTATATAAATTATCTTTATCCAAAAATTATCTTTCCTATTCATGAATTCTGCTTGAGTAAGCTATTAATGTCTTTTTTAAGTTTTTTCATATCTTCGGTTTTCATGCCATTGTAGTACGCTCTAATCATGCCCGACCTATCAACTAAAGCAAATTTCTCACTATGAAAAATTATGTCTTCATAATCCCCTATCTTAAACCCGTCTTTGATTACCTCTTGAACAGTACCTTCTTCGCCAGTTAAAAAATACCATCGATTAGTATCTGCATTATATTGTGCGGCGTATTTTGTTAAGACCTCTGGTGTGTCATATTCAGGATATACTGAAATTGAAACCAATCTTACATCATCATTTTGTTTATATTTTTTATGAATAATATTCATGTTCCCAGTCATGATTGGGCATGCCATATTGCAGGTTGTAAAAATAAAATCAGCAACCCAAACCTTACCTTTTAAGCTAGTCAGAGTTATAGTTTCTCCTTCGCTATTAACGAATTCAAAGTCAGGAATATTTCCTATTACAGGTAGGCTATTCTCTGGTTCAGAGTTTTTTAATAAATATGTAGCAATTAACAATGCGGCTATGGCTATATATATTTTTATTCTTGTGTTTTGATTCATGATGTAACCCCTAAATCAATTATGATAATTAATAATAATATTGGTAAATAAAAAACAGACGCTTTAAGCAAAAGTAATGCGCTTTTATTTGATCTATTTCGAGCTAATGGCAATGCAGAAATAAAAAAAGCAGAAGTTATGATAATCACGCCAAACAAATATATTATTCCAAGAGACCCCTGAATAACTGGAATAATTGAAATTGGAATCATCAAAAGCAAATGCCAAAATATTTGACGCATAGTACGATTACCTTCTGGCTCTAATACGGGAAGCATTTTCAAATTTGCTTCAGCATAATCTTTTCTACACATCCATGCTATCGCATAAAAATGAGGATGTTGCCAAAGATACATTATTCCAAATAATACCCATGCCATTGATCCAATAGTTCCGGTAGATGCTGTCCAGCCCCCAATTATTGGTAATGCTCCGGGTATTGATCCAATCGATGTATTAAGCCATGTAACTTTTTTTAATGGTGTGTATATCACTATATATAAAAATGAAGTAAGAAGCGCTATAAATCCCGTAAGAATATTAATCAATGAGACAAGAAGCATGGTTCCAAATAAGACCATCAGGACTCCATAGATCATGACCTCGGATGGAGAAATTAAGCCTGCGGGCAAGGGTCTATTTTTTGTTCGCATCATTCGTTTATCGGTTTCACGTTCCATATAATGATTAAGTGCGCCAGAACCAGAAGCAGTCATGGCAGTCCCAATGAGGGTAATCAGTAAATGCTTCCAAGAGCTTATTCCCTCAGCACCAAGATAATAACCAAGAAAAGTAGCAATCAAAACAAGCGATAGTATATTCAGTTTGCTCAGCTCTAAATAAATACTAATCTTTGATTTGGCTTTTTCTTTAACAAGCTTCAAAAGCTTAATTCCTTTAATTTATTTGACTGAGTAAATATTACAAACATTGTACAGCAACCAAGTAGTGCAGCCCCATTGACTACATGGAAACTGGCTATATAGGGCATACGCTCAGATAAAACAGTTACGGCTCCTAGGATAATTTGAATAAATAAAATTATTGAAATCATAATCAACATCTTTAATTCCATAGAATTCTTTTTAACAATTTTCCCAAATTTATAAATAAAGAAAGACAATACTAAAGTGATTATAATAGCACCCAAACGGTGTAAAAAATGAATGGTGACTTGCCACTTTGAAACCATATCTAAATTCTTATCAAATAACTCAGCATTAATATTATCTATCATAATATCAGAAAAAGTAGGAATCCACATACCCCCCATTGTAGGAAAATCAGGAATGGCAAGACCGGATGCTGTATGTCGCATTAAAGCGCCTAAAATTAATTGAATATAAACCATGGCAGTTAGTATTACTGCACCACGTTTAATAGATAATGGATAATTAATATTGTTTCTATGGCTTCTAATAGATGAAAGGCTGTAAGCAATAAATATCGTTGAAACAAAAAATGTCTGCGCAAGTATTCCATGAACAATTGAAATTGGTGCCGGTAAAAAGAATAGCACTGTCATTCCACCAAGCAGTCCTTGAATGACAACTAATAAAAGAGCAAAAAAACCCATTTTTTTTATCCATAATGGTTGATTTGAAAAACCTAATAAAATTGACTGAACTAAAGTCAAAAACCCAACTATGGTTGCAAAAAGTCTATGGCCATGTTCATAAAATATTCCACCAACCATTTCAGAAACTGGAAAGGAAAACATTTGTTTGCCATAGGATGTTGGCCAGTCTGGCACAGATAATCCGACTTCATGACTTTTAACTAATGCGCCGACAAAAATTAAAAATAATGTAGATATTACAACTAACTTTGACAAGCGCCTAAGGCTGGAGTCAACTAATGATTGCATGAATAAATTATATCTATTAATAATTAATGTAAAAATTGGATGTCAAACAAAAGTTTGACTTAATATAAATTAATTATATGACCTACCATTCATCATCACCCCAATCATCTTCATCTTCTGCTTCTTCAAGTAAAAACTCCTGCTCTGAATCCATCCATTGTTTATATCCATCTTCATCAAAAACTGTCAGATAACCTCTCATTTGAGCATGCTGTGCCCCACATAATTGAGCGCAAGCAATTTCAAATCCCTTATATCGATCAAGTGGCTTTTTTTCTTCGAAATCCTCTCGCGCAGTGCCTTTTATTGTTTTTAAAAAGTCATCTGTGGTCATTGTTGCTTCAAACCAGACCGGAATTGTCATTCCAGGAATCGCATCTTGAGAGACTCTAAGCTCGGGGAGTTTAAAATTATGAATAACATCTCTTGATGATAGCAAGATATTTATTGGTGTATTCACAGGAATTTTTAATTGGTTCTGCAAAACAACATCATCCTTAGCATATTCATCAGTGCGATCAAGTCCAATGAAGTTTTGTTCTTCATCATTAACTAAATCAATATTGGTTGAACCGAAAACATTATCTGGTCCTGGGTAATGTATATTCCAGGCAAATTGCTGAGCGACTACTCTAATCTGAATAGAATCAATTGTATCGGGAACATCATTTACCCTGCTCGCCCATATAGGAAATGCAAAACCTATCAATAATACTACTTCAATTAATGCAACTGCTACTTCAGCATATGTAGAATAGTGATTTTTCACTCCATGGTAGTCTGCTTTTGGCTGTCTTGATGAACGAAATCTAATAAGCGTATATATAAAATAAGCTCCCCAACCAACAAATAGTATCAGCATCAACCAGTGAACCAGTGAAATTACATTATCAATAGCAGGTCCTTGCGTTGAAGCAGAAACAGTTGGTAGTCCTAATTTTCTAAGTAATTCTAACATTAGGCTATAGCCTTAAATATTCTTTTTTCTTTTTGATAAGGTTTTTGCATACTCTTTAGCTCTTTTATTCAAAACATAAATAAATGATACAAAGCTACTTAATACTCCTCCGGTAATTGTAAGCATAGTAATAATAGCCAAATTCATTCCTTGCGTTGCCTTTGCATTTGGGTCGCCAAAACACGTGGAGCATGCATAAGCAATTTCAGGTACAACAATAATAATGGCTAGCGTAACTACAATTGTTCTAATCATAACTAAATCGTTCTAAACTTCTTATATACTTGTATTCCATAATAGACTAAAGCAACACCCCCTACAAATGATCCAATGCTAATCATAGGTGATCTATTGACCCCCCAAAAACCTACACCCAATGAAAGACAGGTTGATAAAATTATAAATAAAATATGAAAAGATTTAATTGACATACTTAATAGATCCTGGCTTGAGCTAGCATTGTACCAATAGGTAAAATAATTAAAATTAAAAAAGCAACAGCAGTTGCGATTAAAGTCCAGTATATAGTGGTTTTCTCATCAATTAAATGCATGAAGTAACACGCCACCAAAGATGCCTTGACGCTTGCAACAAGCAAGCCAAGAGCTATTCCTGATTTTACACCAATATCTAGATAAGAGATAGCTACCGTCACTACAGTTAAACATGCTAGGGCAACAAAAACTATTACATATGTCTTTATATGATGTTTTACTTCTTCTGGTGTCATAAATAATTCCTCATAATAAATATAGAACTGGGAAAAGAAAAATCCAGACCAAATCAACAAAATGCCAATACAGACCAACTATTTCTATTCTATTTGTAAATCGTTCAGGATCTGTATTCCACATTTTTGAACCTGGACCAAAAAAATAACCGATTACAATAATTCCTCCAATTACATGGAGAACATGCAAACCTGTCATTGTAAAATAAATACCTAAAAAATTATTCGTGCTAGGATAATAATGATGGCTGAACTTTGCTGTATATTCAAAATATTTAATTACCAAAAACCCAAAAGCAAAAAGCAAAGTAACACCAGAGTAAAGTTTAAATTTCTTAAAATCATTTAATTTTAATGATGCCCAACTCATGACCATGGTTACTGATGATGAGATTAAGAATAAAGTGTTTAAGGTAGCTAAGGGTACATCAAGATATTTTGTTCCAGGAGGCCAATTATCTACACCAGTCCTTAAAAAGATATAGGCAGAAAATAATCCACCAAATAACATGACTTCGGATGCTAGAAAAAGCCATATTCCTAATTTCCCATTGTATAATCCTGTATCAGGACGCTCTTTAACATTAAATGGAATATCCATACTAATTAACCTTTTTGACTTTGTGGTAAGAAATCGTTTTTTTGATTAGGAACGCTATATTCATACGGGCCTCGATATACTGTAGGGACTTTTTCAAAATTGCCGTGCCCTAAAGGCGGTGATGTTGTATCGGTCCAATCTATAGTCGTCGCACCCCATGGGTTTGATTCACCTGTTTTTTCAGATCGAAGACTAATTATCATATTTACAATAAAGAACAACTGGGCAACACCTAATAGCCATGCAGATATTGTCATAAATTCATTTAAATGAATTACTCCAGCAGCATGCGCATAAGTTTCTCCTCCATCATTCATTCTCCTTGAAAGACCTGCTAATCCTTGAATAAACATAGGCATAAAGACGCCGTTCATAAATATAAATGAGAAATAAAAATGAAGTTTTCCAAGGGTTTCATTCGTTCGCTTTCCTGTAATTTTTGGAAACCAATAATAAATTCCTGCAAATAAGGCAAAAATTGTTCCTGGGGCTACTACATAGTGAAAATGACCAATTACATAATAAGTATCATGAAGATGTATATCAGCTGCAGCTAAACCAAGAGGAAGGCCTGTTAATCCACCAATTCCAAACATTGGCAAAAAACCAAGGGCGAACAGCATTGGAGTATTAAATCTGATTGAACCACCCCAAAGTGAGAGTAATAACGCGGTTAAAATCACAACAGAAGGAATTGATATAATCATTGTTGTTGTTTGAAAGAAAGCTCCAATTGTAGTACCCATTCCAGTAAGGTACATGTGATGGGCCCAGACTATAAACGACATAAATCCTAGAAATACCATCGCATAAACCAATGATCTATAACCTTTAATAGGTTTTCTTGTATTGTTAGCAATCACTTCCGTAACAATACCAAAAGCAGGAAGAATCAAGACATATACCTCAGGATGTGCTAAAAACCAGAATAAGTGCTGCCAAAGTAAGGGGCTTCCACCGCCTGCATAAGGACCTCCGCCGCTTACTACTAATCCGCTTGGCATAAAAAAACTTGTTCCGGCTAAGCGATCCATTAATTGTAGAATACCTGCAGCTTCCAATGGAGGGAATGCTAAAAGTAATAAAAAGGCTGTAATAAACTGAGTCCATACAAAAATAGGTAATTTCATCCAGGTCATTCCATCGGCACGTAGCTGAATAACAGTTACCAAAATGTTAACCGATCCTAATAATGAAGATGTTATGAGCATAACCATTCCCCATAACCAGACAGTTTGCCCCATTGTTGCAATATTTGATAAAGGAGGATATGATGTCCATCCAGAGTTTGCTGCTCCACCTGGCACAAAAAACCCAATTACCATAATAACCGATCCTAAAAAATACATCCAATAGGATGCAGCATTAAGTTTAGGGAAGGCCATATCGATTGCCCCAATTTGCAATGGGACAAAATAGTTTCCAAATGCACCAAAAGCTAATGGAACTACACCTAAAAATATCATTATTGTTCCATGCATTGCACCCATAGAATTATATGTTTCAGGTGGAAGAGCTCCATCTGGACCTAGAAGACTTCCGATCAATGGGATTGGTGTTCCTGGGTAGGCAATCTGATACCGCATAATGGAAATAAGAACAAATCCAAACAGAAGCCAAACCAGAGAGGTAATTCCATATTGAATACCAATTACTTTATGGTCAGTTGACCAAATATATTTAGTCCAAAAACTCTGCTTATGATGTCCTTCGCTCATGATTACCTTTAATTAAATATTTAGGGGCTATCGTGTGATATGTTTTTGAGTTCAATTATAACTATAATTAAATAAAATTTACGGTTTCAATGAAGTATCTACAAAGTTGATTTTACTAATTTTTTATTATGCTTTAGTTTGTTGTTTTAGTTTTGTTACTTTATCTAAATTTAATTATATAGTACAGTTAATATTTTAATCATTCGGAGAAATAATGAACAAAATTATCATCAATATTATAGTCATCTCTTTGGGGGCAAATATTTTATTTGCAGGAGAAGTTAAAGGTAGCGTGAAATATGTAGGCAAACCACCAAAGGCGAAGCGCTTAAGAATGGATGCTGATCCTGTATGTGCAGCCTCCCACCAGGAAGCTGCAAAAGCTGAATCTTTTGTTGTTGATGCAAACGGAAATCTTGCTAATGTTATCGTTTATCTTAAAAATGTTAAATACGATGGAAAGGCTCCAGCAAAAGCAAAAACTCTTGATCAGGCAGGTTGTGTTTATACTCCCCACGTACTAGGTGTTCAAGCAGGTCAGCCAATTAAAATTCTTAATAGTGATGCAACCATGCATAACATTCACGGCTTACCAAAAGTAAATAGAGAATTTAATTTTGGTATGCCTAAGACATTGAAAGAGAAGACCATCACTTTTGATAAAGCAGAAGATGTATTTGTGGTAAAATGCGATGTACATCCATGGATGAAAAGTTATACTCAGGTGTTTGATCATCCATATTTTTCTGTGACAGATAAAAGTGGAAATTACAGTATTCCCAATGTCCCTGATGGAACTTATGAAATTGTCGCATGGCAAGAAAAATTTGGAAGCAAAAGGACTCTTTCTCAAAGCGTGACTGTTAAATCCGGTAAAGCAGTAGTCAACTTTGAATTTAGTCGACCAAAACCAAAGAAATAGTAATTTAAAGCTACTTAATTCAATAATAAAAAAGCCTCGTTAGTGCGAGGCTTTTTTATTGCAAATAGTAATTAATTAAAATGGATTATTATGATCATGTAAGAATTACCAATCGTCATCTCCCCAATCATCCTCTTCTTCTATGATAAATCCATATCCTTCGGAATTAAGATGACGCCTTACTATATCTGATACATCCTGCTTTCCCCCCATACCCCACATCCAATCAATAAGTGCCTTATAAAGCAAGGTACTATCAGTGCTAATTTTAGCAACATCCCTACCCCATACTTCTCTAATTGAATTTATCGGTTCTTCAGTTGGTATGTAAGGCGCTGGCATTTTAGTTCCAGGCATTACATCTTGAGGGTTGATAAACCATTCTACCAGCCATTCGGGTCGCAAACGCTCCTTAGTTAATGTTAAATTTGGTGCCCATGTTAAAGCTGCCTGTTTTGGTTTTTCTGAACCGTAAAAATGACAATTATTACACGCACCCATTTCAGCAACTCTCTCTCCTGCTTTAAATGAGGAAGAATTCATAACAAATTGATGAGCATCTTCGTATTTTAAATCTTGACCGTCTTTGTATTGAAAATAAGATATAACTTTATTCCACTCTTCATCTGTATAGTCAAAACTTGGCATTCTCACTTGAAGGTGAGGTCTCACCATACTAATATCCTTGAACCAATCAAGTAGCCATTGTGGCTGTGTTTTTCTTCCTTGAGTATTTAATAAGGGTGGGCTAAAGCTTTGCACAATGCTCATATCCTCAGAATTTGTCTCATCAGCAACTACTTTGATCCATTCGGCTACTGATGGCCAAATTGCTCCCCCTTCACCATCTAGCTTATGACAACCAAGGCAATTATTTGTATGTATGAATTGCTCTCCTTTGGCAATAGCTAAATACGTTGGTGATTTCTCTGGAAGCTTAGTCTGAGGAATTTCATCCTTTACGAGTCCCATAATTAACGTAACAAGGGACTCTATTTCTTTACGTTCTAATCCAAAGTGCGGCATTCTAGACTTCTCTAGAGGCTTTAATTCTTTAATTCCAACCGAATGATCTTCATTTGGAATTAAATCAAATTTTTCTGGTTGATCGATTTTATTATAAAACCAATCCCATTTAGTATGGGGTATTTCATCATGCCAGAACCCAAAATCTAACTTTGAAATAAGCTTACTTCCTTCATGATTGAGAGCAATCCCTATTGGTTTTTTATCTTCAAATCCTTGAATATTATGACAGGAATAACATCCATAATGACCAATTAAATTTTCTCCAGAATAAACAAGTTTTTCCTTTATTGTCATATCTTCAAGTAGGTTTTTTACCTGAATAGTTGAATTTAATTGGGATAAAAAGTCAGATGATATTTCATTCAAGATATTTTCATTAACTGAAGGAACAGGTGTAGAGTCAAATTTTTCACTTTTATCAGCTATTAAGTAGCTAGTAATATCGCTTGCCTCTTGATCAGTCAAGCGCAGATTAGGCATCTTTGTTCCAGGGTGATAGCTATAAGGGTTTTTCAGCCAATTGAATAGCCATTTTGCGTTTGTTTTAGAACCAATACCTATCAGGTTTGGTCCTTGTTCTTTTCTTAGGTTTTGTAAAGAGGGTTCATAGCTTGGGTCTGCTTCGGGTTGAATTTGGTGGCAACCCATACAGCCAAGAGACGAAACTAGTAATGCGCCATTTTCTGGATCACCAATTTGATTATTGCTTTTATCATATTTAGAAGATTTAGCAAATAAATATTCGGTCATCGCTAAGACTTCTTGTTCAGTTCTAAGTAAATCCTTAGGGCTGCTGTTATTTCCTTTCTTAAAGAAATGAGGCATCCAGGTGTTATGTCGAAATGCTCTAGGCTCCATAATCCAGCGATATGTCCAATCTTTAGTAGTTTTTGAGGCAACCTTATACAGACTAGGACCAGCTTTAGGATAATCTTCTCCCCACCGATCCATGCTATGACAAGTATAGCATCCAGCTTTCTCAAAAGTTGACATTCCAAGACTAAGTTTTTCAGCGCCCTTAATTGGCATATTGTCACTATGGCATTTGAAACATCCGGCCTCTGCATATTGTGTTGGCAACATTTTATTACCCCAATAATGCAAAGCTTCCCAGCCATACTTATCATGCCAATCTTTAGCTTGTTCTTCATTTTTTGGCATATGACCTGCAGAAATAAAATCTGTACCTCTTCCTCGTCCTGCATGGCAAGTTGTACATCCATATTCACTTGTTGGATGAGGCGAACTTCCACCTACAAACTCTTCTAACCTTGGGTGGGTGGTGTATGGTTGCGGTGCATCTTCAAATCCTTTTTTATCAATACCCACATGACATGTTATGCATCTATCTACTTTAGGCATACCCATATATACAAGATCATCCTCAAGGTCATTTACCACTGTCTGCTTTACTTCATAGTAAGGGTCAATAAAGTCTATAACGGGAACATCTCGAACGATATTGGCTATTTTATTGGCAAAAGTCATAGCTTCAGGATCTAATTTTGACAACTGTCTTTCTAATAATTGTTTTTCACTACCTATGGCATATAGCGCGTCATTCGTTTGTTTAATGAATGAATTGATTACTTTCAATTCTTGATCAAGACTATCAACCAAGGACTGATTTTTTTCAGCAATTAAAAATGCGGCATCTGTTTTTTTCTTAAGTCTATTGTAATTCTTTTTTGCTTTTTCAAGATCGCCATGTCCGAATTGAGATTCTTCTAAAGTATATTTTGCAGCATCGAAGTCCGCCTTAGCAAATTGATAATCTTGATTTGACTGATAAAGAGTAGCATCCAAATCATTGATTTGCGCTTGAATTCTTTCAACCTTATCAGATTGATTTACTAATTCAGTTTGTCTTTTTTCTAATTCACTTAATAGATTTTGATAGTCAGAATTTTCAGAAAGAATTAATTCTTGATTAGTTAGTTTCTGCTTAACATTTTCAATCTCCAATTTTCTAAATTCATACTGATACTTTTTCCATGGTCGATTATAGTCATCTGCAAATGTAATAATCCAAAAAGCGGTAAACAGTAAGCTAGATATAGCAAACCACTTATTGAGTTTCAATACATTATAATATCTTTCTTCTTGGTTAATCGGCATATATCAATAAATTAAAAATTGAAAAAGAACTCAGGCATCGAAATAATATATTTTAGGTTAAAGAACCAGCGAAGATACATTTTTACAGGGAGTAATGCACCAAAAAGCATCAACACTACAAAAATAGTATATCTGGCACTACCTAGCCTATCGTAAAAACTTTTTAATAGCGTCTTTGCAAGCAAAGGAGGCAAGACAGCAAAAATAATAAATACTATAAATAGGCCTGGCGCTTCTCTCAGTAAAATATTAGATGGTAGACCAGTATTAAGCCATTTAACATAAAAAAGTTCGGATAGATTAACATTGGTTAGAGCCTCAAGTCTATGGGGGTCCCAGTACTCAAATGGGCCAAAAAATCCCCAATTCGGACCTCTTAAAAACGTACCAATAACGATTAAAACATTCCACAATACAAGCCATCCAAAAAGATAGATTGAAACAGAAAGCATCCTATTTTTGTAACTAAAATAGCCCGAGCCATTTGGATCAGAATCAATATAGGGGATTGCCATTAAACCAATAATAATAAATGTAGGTAACACGACACCAGCATACCATGGGTCAAAATATACAAGCATTTCCTGTAGGCCTAAAAAATACCAGGGAGCTTTTGCTGGGTTTGGAGATTCGGATGGATTGGCTGGCTGTTCTAATGGAGCTGGTAGTCCAATTGACCAAATCAACATGAATGCAGAAAATAAAATCAATGAGATAAGCTCTACATATACTAAATCCGGCCAAACAAGTACCTTGTCATTAGGAGCTTCATAATGCTCATCAACAGGTTTTCCTTGATCAATAAGCTTATCATTTTTATAAGCTTGATGCATACTTAGCCAAGTAAAAAATATCAATAAAATAATAAGGCCCGATATTGGAACATTATCAGGTTTTAAAACAATTTTCTTAAAATTATCATCACCAAGTCCAAATATAAAAAAGGCAATTGTAACTGATGTCATTACAATTAAACCTTTCATCGTCCATAGCTTATCTAGCCCAAGTTTTTTGTGGATCTTATAAAACCAATTTGAAGGTGGAAAAACAAAAGGGAATCCTACAATAACCGCAGTAACCAGTATAGTAGGATTAGAAATATAATTGATTAATGACTTAAAACCTTCCATAGCATTTAAACTGGAGTAGAGATACCCCCGTCTTTACGTATTCTCCAAAAATGAACAGCCATGAATATCATAATAATAAATGGTAGACCTATGCAATGAAGAACATAAAATCTTAACAGCGTTGCTTCACCTAAAAATCTACCGCCAATCAATCCAAACCTTGCATCACTTGCCTTTGTAATAAAATTGATATCTCCAATAGCAAGCAATGATGATCCTGGACCTTCTGCTCCTAGAAAAGGGGTTGCTCCTGCCATATTTGAGCCAACTGCAATAGCCCATATTGCTAATTGATCCCAAGGAAGTAAGTATCCGGTAAAACTTAATAGTAATGTCAAAACAAGCAGAATGACACCAACCGCCCAATTGAATTCCCTTGGTGGTTTATATGATCCTGTCATAAATACTCTAAACATATGCAACCACACAGTAATTACCATAGCATGCGCACCCCATCTATGAATTTCTCGCATTATTCCAAATGGAACCTGTTCAGTCAAATCCATAATATCAGTATATGCGTATTCAATTGTGGGCCTATAATAGAACATCAAAAGTATTCCAGAGATTGTCAAAATTAGAAAAATAAAAAATGATAACCCTCCCATGCACCAAGTGAATTTGAGTTTAACAGCATGTTTAGGTAGTCGAACGGGGTGCAAATGAAGAAATACAGAGTTTAGCACAATCATCATTCGCTGACGTCTGGTTTTTGGCGTACCTCCTCCACGGAATATAGATTTCCAAATTTGCCCTTGTGCTATTCTTTCAAATATATTTTTCTTATCAGACATATTATACCTTCAAAAATGATTCTGGATCATTCCATTGACCTTTTTCCTGTTGATATTTTTGCGTCTTATCAACAATAATTTGCCCATCATCGGCAAGAGTTATCTTAAATCTTTCTAAAGGCCTTGGTGCCGGACCTTCAAAATGAATACCAGTAACACGAAAACCACTTCCATGGCAGGGGCATTTAAATTTTCTTGCAGAAGGTTGCCAATTTGGAGTACAACCCAAATGAGTACAGGTGGTTGATAATACATAAATTCCTTCATCATTTCTTACCATCCAAACTCCATATTTTTCTTTCCATCTAAGATCAACTTCACCAACCGTATAATCATCAGGGTATCCAGCTCTAAATGTTTGGACTGGCTCAAAAAGGACATTAGGAAAAAAGAATCTAAGCATCATAGTAAAAAACCCACCGGTGGCAGCGACAAATGCAATCCAACCCAAAGAAAGCCAGGAAAAAAATGTACGGCGATCTATACTAGATTTATTTTCAACCTTATTCAATGCTGCAGGTGGTGGAGACTTTGGGCTTATTGTCGAAGTTTTTTTGTTTGATTTTTCTGACATCTATGTAAACACTTAGATAATATATTTCTCAAGCGCTATTCTAGCAGCTTCTCTAATTTTTAAGTTTGAATCCTCATTCTTAAGAAATTCTAATTTAGATTTAAGTTCCTGATTTTGAATAAAATGTGAAACACTAATTACAACCAAGATAACCTGTACTTTTTCTTTTTCATCTATATTGGGAAATGAATTTAAATACTTTCTATCTAAGAGGTCTAATAAAATCGTTCTTGCGGTTGAATCTTTTTGCTTGGCCAATCCTATGGCTGCATCCCACCTAACATTGGGTTCGATATCTGTTAACATCTTTTTAAGATAAGGAACAACATTTTGCCCGCCGATCTTACCAAGAGCTATAACGCTATGAAGGCGAACTTGCGGATCTGGCTCATCAAGCAGCTCGGTTAATGGCTCAATGGCTTCAGTGCTTCCAATATTTCCTAATGCAAAAGCACACGCCTGAACAACGCCTATATCAGAGCTTTGTATCGCATCAATCAAAGTTGGTACATAGCGTTCATCTTTAGTTGCTCCCATAGCAATTGCTAGATACTGGCGAATTCGCTCATCTCTATCATTAGATGAATATTCAAAAGTTGCAATCAATTCATTAGCAAAAAGATCATCTTTGGGTATCATTTTAGGATTTGATAGCATTTTTGAAAGCTCAAAAGCCCCTTGCCATCTTTTGGTCGTGCCGCCAATTTTTACATCCTCAAGATAGTCTCGAGCGGAGTTTGGCTCAGTAGTCATTATTCGAATCACCAAAAAAATTATTACAGCAAAAATTGCAATAACCAATGGGACAACAAAAAAACTATGAATAACTACCTTGAGAATTGATTTTTCTTCAGATTGAGATTCGTGCATAACAATAATTCAAAGTGCCGCGGAAAGGACTCGAACCTTCACGCCATAAGGCACTGGTTCCTAAGACCAGCGTGTCTACCAATTCCACCACCGCGGCTTACATTAATTTTATATCCTGTATTGAATTATATAAATTACGAAGTTTGACCAGCTTAAAGAAATAGTTAAGTAGTTTATTTCTTTAACTTAGTGCGTCAGCTAAATCTGTTCTAAGATCACTGAAATCTTCAATACCAATAGAAAGGCGAATTAGGGATTCTGTGATTCCCATCTCTAATTTAGTGCTCTCTGGAACCGCAGCATGCGTCATAAAGTAAGGTATGCAAACTAAACTCTCTACACTCCCTAAGCTTTCAGCCAATTGGAAAATTTCAATTTTCTTTAAAAATTCATCTCTAGTATTGACGTTTCCAACATCAATTGAAAGCATGGCTCCGTACACTACATCGCCATTAGGGCTCAATTGTTGTTTAGTCGCTATATCATGCTGAGGATGAGATTTCAGTCCCGGATAAATAGTTTTATGAATATTTGTAAGAGTCGATAGCCACTTTGCAAGTTCAAGGGCATTATCTGATGCTTTCTGATAACGAAGCGCTAAAGTCTTAGTTGACCTAAGAGTAATCCAATTATCAAAAGGACTAGGAACGCCACCGGTTGCCTTAAGCATAAATTGCAATCGCTCATGCAATTCATCATCATTAGTTGTCAATACGCCTCCAAGAATATCTGAGTGTCCAGACAATGATTTTGTTGAACTCTGCATCGCAATATCCGCACCAATCTCAAGTGGCCTTTGACCATATGGACTCATGAATGTATTGTCAACGCTTAGCAGGACATTCTTGCTTTTACAAATTTTTGCTGTTTCCTCAATATCACATAACTCAAGAAGAGGATTGGTTGGGCTCTCAACATGAACAAGCTTTGTGTTTTCTTTAATTCTTTTATTAATATTCTGAGGGTCTCTAGTATCTATCCATTCAAAATCTATGCCTTGGCGACTCAAGACATTCATTGCCATTCGATATGTACCACCATAAGTATTTCTTGAAACTAATATATGATCATCTTTATCAAATAATTGGAAAAGCGCTGTTGTAGCAGCCATTCCCGAACTATAACATACTGCATAATTTGAACCTTCAAGCGCAGCAAGGTTTTCTTCTAGTCGACTACGCGTGGGGTTAGAAACGCGTGAATAATCATGACCGCGATTTTGACCTACGCCATCCTGCTTAAAGGTTGATGTTAAATGAATTGGGGGGGCTACAGAACCATGTTCCTTATTGGCCTTATTTCCAATATGGATTGATTTTGTTGCAAAGCCCCATTTTGACTTTTTAGACATAATTTTTATACCTTTGTATAACCTTGATTTAAATAATGCTGAAGCTTTTTGAATTTCACTTCAATTTGTTTTCCGCTTGGACTTACTAATTTAATTTTTTCATTTCTTCCTATTTTTTCATCTACCTTAACTGGTGATTTCAGTGCACTGGATGAATTAGCGGCTTGCTCTTGCAATGATGGGGTATTAAGCCCCATTCCCTGTGATTCATCATGTCTTACCTGAATATTTGAAGTATTATCTCTAAGATTACTTGGCCTTGAATCGATACCTTGTATTTGAGTCCTATAAAGACGCTTAACCGTTTCCGATGTCGTATCAACCATCATCTGTTGAAACATTTGAAATCCTTCTGATTTGTATTCAAGAAGTGGATTTTTCTGACCGTAGGCTCTTAGATTAATTCCTTCTCGTAGCTGATCCATCGCATATAAGTGATCTTTCCATTTTTCATCTATAGTACGTAAGGAAATAAACTTTTCGAAACCTCTCAATATATCAGGCTCAATAAGAGATTCTCTAGTAGAATACACCTCGCTTGCCTTGCTGGTAATGTAATTTTTTACATCATCAATCCCAACATCATCGCTATCAATATGTTCTTGAACAGCTTCCAAGCTTACATCAACTAATAAATGCGAAGAAATATTTTGCTTTAAATTGCTCCAATCCCAACTTTGAACATTTGTTTCTTCTAGCTTTTCAAGTTCATCTTCAACAAAATCGGTGATCATGTCATCAATGATTTCTGAAATATCATTATCATTTAATGCATGTTTTCTAATATTATAGACTACTTGCCGTTGTTGGTTCATCACATCATCATATTCTAATAAATGCTTTCTGATACCAAAATTCCTTTGCTCAACTTTTTTCTGCGCATTCTCAATAGCTCTGGTAACCATCTTTGCAGTTATAACTTCTCCTTCTTCAGCTCCAAGTCGATCCATCACAGCTGCAATTCTCTCACTGTTAAATAATCTCATTAAGTCATCTTCAAGAGATAAATAAAAAACACTTGAACCGGCATCGCCTTGTCGCCCAGATCTTCCTCTAAGCTGGAGATCAATCCTTCTTGATTCATGCCTTTCAGTTCCAATGATATGCAATCCGCCAAGGTCTTTAACTCCCTGTCCTAATTTGATATCTGTCCCGCGACCCGCCATATTGGTTGCTATTGTTACAGCTCCTTTTTGACCTGCCCTTGCAACGATTTCTGCTTCACTTTGGTGCTGTTTGGCATTTAATACATTATGGGGGATTCCTTTCCGTTTTAACATTCTAGATAATAATTCAGAAGCTTCAACAGAGATGGTACCAACCAAGGTTGGCTGTCCTTCGTTAGACCTTAAAGCAATCTCTTCTACGACAGCATTATACTTCTCTCTTTTAGTCTTATAGATTAAATCATTACGATCATCGCGAATTACAGGTTGATGCGTAGGTATCACGACAACTTCTAAATTATAGATCGATCCAAACTCTTCAGCTTCGGTTTCAGCTGTACCAGTCATTCCGGCTAACTTATCATACATTCTAAAATAATTTTGGATAGTAATTGTTGCTAAAGTCTGAGTTTCGCGCTCTACCTTTACATTTTCTTTTGTTTCCAATGCCTGATGCAGGCCATCGCTATATCTTCTACCTGATAATACCCTACCGGTAAATTCATCAACAATTTGAACCTTGCTATCTTGCACAACATATTCTACGTCTTTCTCATAAAGTGTATATGCGCGTAATAGCTGGCTCATATTATGAATTTTTCCTGATCTTTCAGCGTGGGTTTGATAGGCAGATTCTTTATCTTTATCTTTTTCTATTTTGGTGAGTGCTTCATTAGTGTCAATATCATGTAAAATCTCGCCAAGGTCTGGAATAATAAATACCTCTGGTTTATTTGGGGCTAAAACATTTCTTCCCTTATCGGTTATATCAATAACATGGGTTTTTTCATCAATACTATAATATAAATCATCATCAACCTCATGAAGTTTTTTATCTCTCATAAACTCAGATTCGACCTGATGGGCAAGTTTTTTTGTGCCTGACTCTTGAAAAATTTTCATTACCCGGGGATGCTTTGGAGCTCCTCTTAGGGCCTGTAGTAACTTGTATCCAGCTTCACTGTCTTTATTTTCATCGATTAATAACTGGGCTTCTTTAACAATTTGAGCAACTAATTCATTTTGTTTTCGTACTAAATTTTGAATAAGGGGTTTCAATTCACTAAATGTTGTATCAACAGGAGCGTCAACTGCACCTGAAATAATTAATGGAGTTCTTGCTTCATCAATTAATACTGAATCAACTTCATCAACAATCGCATAAGCATATTCGCGCTGAACCTGATCTTCTTTTTGCAGGGACATATTATCTCTCAAATAATCAAAGCCAAATTCGTTATTTGTACCATAGGTAATATTACAATTATAGTTTTTTCTTCTTTCATCGGGTGACATATTGTTAAGAATGAATCCCACGGTCAACCCCAGACGTTTATAAACCTCACCCATCCATTCCGCATCTCGTTGAGCTAAATAATCATTTACTGTAATTAAATGTACCCCTCTACCTGTAAGGGCATTTAAAAATATTGGGAAAGCTGCGACCAGAGTTTTTCCTTCACCAGTTTTCATTTCTGCAACATTCCCACGATGCAAAATGATACCTCCTATGATTTGAACATCATAAGGTACCATATCCCAACTCAGTTCACGCCCAACAACATTCCAGCTTGTCCCACACATCCTTCTACAGGTTTCTTTAACCATAGAAAAGGCTTCAGGTAAGATAGAATCAAGTTTTTTATGCTCACTAAGTAAAACAAACTTTCTCGCTTCCTCTTTATCGCTAATTTCATCTTTAGCTTTAGCCTCCGCTTCTTTTCGAGCAGTGAGAATTTCATCCATTAATTCTGTAGTGCGTTGTCTTATTTCATCATCGGATTTATTTTTTATTTTTTCAGCCAATTGATTTACTTCATCAACTATTGGGTAGAGCGATTTTATCTCGCGATCAGATCGTGTCCCAAAAATTTTATTAATTAAATTAATAATCATAATGCCAATTTATCTTTTTCTTGAGATGCTGATTTATAAACACTATCTAAAACTCCATTTACAAAAGCTGAGCTTTCTTCAGTGCTATATTCCTTTGCTATTTCTATAGCTTCAGAAATAGATACCTTAGGGGGGATGTTTTCAACAAAAAAAATCTCGCTTATTGCGACCACTAATAATAAACGATCTAAAAGTGCAACTCTTTCAAATTCCCAATTGTTGAGTCGGGACTTAATTTGACTTTCACACCAATCTCTATTTTTTAAACAAATTTCAAAAAGCTCTGTGATGAAAATATTTATTTTCTCATCACGAACTTCGCGCTCTATAATATCTTTGAGTGTTTTAGTCTGATTTTCGCCTCCAACTTCAAGCGCATAAAGAGCCTGAAGAACTGCTTCTCTTCCAGAGCGCCTAGATTGTTTAATTGAAGTCATAAAAGATAATTAATTAATTGGATGAATCCACCCAAACGGGTCATCGATTTCTTCTTTTTGAATTTGCAGTAGATGCTTTTTGATTAAAAGACTCTTTGGACCATAGCTTCCATTCCCAATGGTATAATCTTTGTCCTTTGTTGATACTTTCCCAACACTAGTTACTTCAACAGCGGTACCACAACAGAAAACCTCTTCAGCTTGAAGCAATCTTTCAATTTCAATATCCGTTTCTTTCACCTTAAGATTTAACATTTCTTCAGCTATAGTAATAACGGAGTCTCGAGTTACGCCATCAAGTATAGACCCTCCTAGTTTGGGCGTCAAAAGCTCGCCATCAGAAAAGATAAAAAGGTTTGCGGCTCCCATTTCTTCAATAAGTGTTTCGTTCTTCGCATGAACATATATCATATCATTAAATCCTTTAGACTTTGCTTTTGACCCTGGCAACAAAGAAGCAGAATAATTGCCAATAGCCTTGGCATTGCCAATACCTTTTGGAGCTGCCCTATGGAATTCGTCACTTAAATATAAATGAAGCACTTTACTACCTCCTTTAAAATATGGACCAACAGGAGAAGCAAAAACTATAAATAAATATTCTGATGCAGGTTGCACGCTAATTGCCTGAGAAATACCAAAGCTTATTGGTCTTATATACATTGTACCTTTTCCATAAGGAGGAACAAAGTCCAAATTATCCAATACAGTGGAAGTAACAGCATTCATAAAGTACTGGTGATTCATTGCTGGGATACAAATTCTTTCTGTAGATTTTTGCATTCTCGCTGAATTCTTATCAGGGCGGAACAGTACAATTCTATCTTTGGCGGTATGGTATGCTTTCATCCCTTCAAAAACACCTTGACCGTAATTCAAAACACAGGCAGCTGGTGAAAGGCTAATTTCTCCATACGGAACAAGGCCTCCTTTCGTCCATTCGTCCCCAGAAGAACATTTACCCTCCCACATGCTTCTAGTAGGTAGGGGTTCAAAGCCTAAATCATCCCAATCAATTAACTGTTTAGTTAAATTCATTTAAAGGTTCCATATAAATTGAAGTTGATAAAAAAATTATTTTGAGATGATAAATGGCAGAAAAGAGCAGTGTGGGCAGAAAATGCATTCATTTTATAAATAGCTAAAAAATATTATTATAATTTACTATAAAAATTGGTTCATTATCAGGTTGTAAAATTAATTTTTTCCTTCATCGTATGCTTTGATTATGTCTTTAACTAATTTATGCCGAACTATATCTTTTGAAGAAAGCTGGCAAAAGCCTATACCATCTATCCCTTTTAATAAATTAAGAACTTGGATCAATCCAGATTCAAGTTTTTTTGGTAGATCTGTTTGAGTTACATCCCCAGTAATAATTGTTTTAGAATTAACGCCCAGCCTAGTTAAAAACATCTTCATCTGAACCGAAGAAGCGTTTTGCGCCTCATCTAAAATCATGAAGGCATTATTTAAAGTCCTCCCTCTCATATAAGCAAGGGGTATTATTTCAATGGTATTATTTGCAAGAAGAGGTTTTAATTTTTCAAAATTTAACATTTCTCCTAAAGCATCATAAAGAGGAGTTAAATAAGGATCGATTTTTTCTTTAAGATCGCCTGGAAGAAACCCTAAGCTTTCACCAGCTTCAACAGCTGGTCTACATAAAACAATTTTATCGACCTCATGATTTTCAAGTGCAGCTACTGCAAAAGCTACTGCAATAAATGTTTTCCCCGTTCCAGCTGGGCCAGTTGAAAAAACAATATCATTATTTTTTACTGTATCTACATATTTTTTCTGACCTTTTGTTCTAGGGGATATACTTCCATTACGGCCATAATGGATAATATTATCAGGGTCACTAGCGCTTGAATTCAAAGCAGTTGTATTAAATGTTAATAATGTCTCTACATCGCTTTTTCCAAGCGATCCCTTTTCATTCAGCGTAGCTGCCATTTCATGAAAAATTTGATTGATTGCAGATATTTCTTTCTCATCACCAATAATTTTGATCACACTACCACGTACAATTATTGTACTAGAGAAATTATTTTCAATTAGTTTTAAATTAGTATCAGCCGGTCCAAAAAAAGAACCAAGGTCAATACCTTTCATTTCAATTGTCTTTTCCATCTACTAAATTTATTTATTAAAATTAAGGTTCGAATTTATAACTATTTTCAATGTATTACACAGGTGACAGATTAAATTTATTACTATGAAAGCATTTCAATATATACTTTTTGTCCTTTTATTATTTTCTGGATGTGCAACTAAATCCCCTATTTCAAATCGATATGTTTCTAAGAAAAAAAATATAGAACACCTTGCTAAGCTAGGAAAATCACATTGGGAGAAAAGGGTCGATCATAAAGATGCAAAATTATCAAACCATTTTCTATCAAAAGCAGTAGAGCTTGATCCAAAAAATTCTGATATAATGGTTCTATACTCTAGAAGTTGTTATTTTATAGGGAGGTTTAGCGCAATCAATGATAAATCAGCTGATTCATCATTTATCAATGGATTTACAAAATCTTGGCATTACATTATTAATTCTAAAGATTTTCAAAATGGCTTTAAGTCGATTGAGGGTGATAGTTTAGCAAAAACTATTGCTGGGCTTGAAAATCTCTCTGAGCATTTGCTCCCTGTTGCCTATTGGTGGGCAGAAAATTATACTAGCTACCTACTGACAAAACCGGTACTAGAAAGAATGGAGAATCGGGAAATTATTGAAACTGCGCTTCATCGAATACTTTCAATAAACCCAGAATACTATTACCATGGAGCGAATCGTATTTTTGGTTCATTTTACGCTAAGCTTCCTGGAGTAAATTTGGATCAATCAAAAAATAATTTTGATAAATCAATTTCTAGTGAACCAGCTTTTATGACAACCTATATAATGCGCGCGCAATATCTTCATACCAAAAACGGAGATAGAGGTTCATTCATTGAAGATCTTCAGTTTGTATTAAATACAGACCCTACAAAACTACCAGAGGCGTCACCTGAAAATCTTTTTGAACAAGAAAAGGCAAAAACTCTTTTAGCAAAAAAAGAATCTCTATTTGAATAAATTATATTTATTTAAGTAAGATCTTAATTCATCTACCATTTCAACGCTATGAGTTCTATCGTTAGTTTCTAAGTTAATTAGGGTTGCTTGCTTAATCCTATTCACCATATCCAATGTTTTTTCATAGCTATGTAAAATGTCTTTATTGCCAGAGAAAACCAAAATTCTTTTTTTTAGTTGTTCAATTTTATCCTCAAAACTATAGTTTTTAAAACTTAGCGCTGAACGTCGAGTTCTCCCTAGGTGAATATGATCTAACACGTAAGAATATTTATGATATTGCTTCGAATCAGATTTCATATCAATATATTTTCTTTTCATATACCATTTCGCAAAAGGTTTAATCATCTTATAAAGCTGAGTAGGTATTAATGCAATAATGATTATTAAAAACTGTGGAATATTAAATTCAATATTTGGACCAATAAGAACCGCTAAGGATGGATTGATTTTATTTTCAGCCATTGCATCAAGAATTACTGTTGCACCCATCGAACTTCCAAATGCTATAAAGTTATTATCATCTATATCATGTAACCGCACGGCTTTAGTAATATCATCTCCAATATTTTGAATGCTAATTTTTTGCTCTTTTACATGTTTCGCTGAGCTCTTTTCTCTTGTTTCAATGTAATAAATCTCAAAATGCTTGGTCATTTCTTTGAGAACAATTTGCCATCCTTGAATGAATGAGCCCCAACCTGGTATGAAAATTACAGGGGGGTATTTTGAAATATCTTTCGGTGAAAAATGAACTTCAAATAGCTGGATATCATTAGAAACTTTTAGATATCGTTTCTGAATTTTGGTACCTGGGCTACAATAATCAGAATAATTCATAAGTAAAGAATTCGAAAGAAATTAACCTCTTTCAAGCGATTGAAATAAATTAAATAATTATTTCTTTTTATCTACTATATTAATATTTAATTCAGATAGTTGGTCTTTTGATACAGAACTAGGAGATTCATCCATTAAAGAAGAGGCTGAAGTAGTTTTTGGGAATGCAATAACATCACGGATATTGCTTGATCCTGACAAAATCATAATCAATCTATCAAAACCAAAAGCTATACCGCCATGCGGAGGGGTGCCATATTTTAGGGCTTCAACTAAAAATCCAAATCTTGAACTAATCTCTTCTTTGTCCATGCCTAATAATTCGAAAATCTTTGATTGAAAATCGGGTTGATGGTTTCTGATTGATCCTCCTGCTATTTCATAACCATTCATCGTAAGGTCATAACCTCGTGATTTTAATGATGATGGGTCTGAATCAAGGTCCGTTATGTTAGAAGAAGAAGGTGCTGTAAATGGATGATGTCTTGCAACATACCTATTAGAATCACTATCAAATTCAAACATAGGAAAGTCAGTTATCCAAACAGGATTGAATTTAGTTGGATCGCATAATCCTTCCTCCTTACCAATTAATACTCTAAGAGCACCAAGCGCACTTAACACAACTTCTTTTTCATCTCCAATTAAAAAGATGATGTCACCGTCTTCCATATTGGCAGATTGAATTAGATCTTTTTGAATGGCATTATCAAAGAATTTTGAAATACCTCCTGTGAGCTTATCTGACTCCATCTTCATCCATGCTAAGCCTTTGGCTTTATATTTCTTTACATAATCTGTATAATCATCAATATTTTTTCTAGAATACCTAGCGCCCGATTTAATAACTACTGCCTTAACATAAGGAGACGATTTAAATGCATTGAACCCAGATTGATCAGTATGGCTTTTTACATCGATCAAATGCATTTCAAATCTAGTGTCGGGCTTATCTGACCCATAGAGTTCCATTGACTCATCATAGGTTAGTCGAGGAAATGTTTTTGGCAAATCAATGTTTTTGACTGATTTGAATATATGTTGAGTTAACCCTTCCATTTCTTTAAAAATTACTTCTTCATCAATAAATGACATCTCAATATCAATTTGAGTAAACTCAGGTTGTCTATCAGCTCTTAAATCCTCATCCCTAAAACATTTAACAATTTGAAAATATCTATCATAGCCAGAAATCATCAATATTTGTTTATATACTTGTGGGGATTGCGGAAGCGCGTAAAATTTTCCATGATGAATTCTACTAGGGACTAGATAATCTCTTGCCCCTTCAGGTGTTGATTTCATCAATACAGGAGTTTCAACTTCAATAAAATCTTTTTTGGCTAAATAGTTTCGCACTGCATGATACGTATTGTGTCGTGTCTTGATATTTTGTTGTAATTCATCTGTGCGTAACTCAAGATATCTATACTTTAATCTTAGATCCTCTTCCGCGCTATTTCGATCAGAAATCACAAATGGAAGCGGATCAGCATAGTTTAAAATTTGCATTTCGGTTACATAAACTTCTATTTCACCGGTAGGCATATCAGAATTAACCGAGTTCTTATCTCTATCACGAACATCGCCAGAAATAGATAATACATCTTCCATGGATAACTTTTTAATTTGCTCAAAATCACCGCTATAATCCTCAGAATTAAAGACAATTTGTGTCTTACCATACCTATCACGCAGGTCAACAAAAACTACCTGACCATGGAGGCGAACGGTATTAACCCATCCATTTAATATGACAGATTTCCCACAATCCTTGGATTGTAATTCACCGCATGTATGTGTTCTTATATTCATATATGATTTAGTTAAATTTATAAAAAAATTCTTGATACGCTAAATGTTTCAAGAATAAGAAGGAAAAAAGGTTGGGAGCTATTTTCTTGAAATAGATAATCGATTCATAGCTCGCGCAAGCGCCAACTCTGCTCTTTTAGAATCAATATCTTCCTTTGACTTTAAACGATCTTTAGCACGCTTTAATGAAGCCTCAGCTCTTTGCTTATCTATTTTTTCAGCTTCTTCAATTGTTTCAACAAGAAGCTCAACTTTATTGCCTGAAATTTCAGCAAACCCACCACTCGTTGCATAGATAAGATCATTATTATCTTGAGATATTTTAATCTCTCCTAGATTAAGTGCAATCAAAGCATCGCGGTGCCCAGATAAAACACCAAACAATCCATCCATTCCAGGGCAGCGAAGATATGAAACATTATCTTTCTTTAATACCTGCGTTGGTGTAACTATTTCTAAGCTAAATGTACTCATAAAATGATTTTATTCTTGCTCTGAGTTTTCTTCAACTGAGGTATCCGCAACCTCAGCCTCTTCTGTTTCTGGCTCTTGAGTTTGCTTGCTATGTTCGTTAGCAGCTTTATCATTCTTTTTTGATTTATCATTGGAACTATCTGATTTTACATCTTTGCTTTTATCAAAAGCCTCATCAATTGATCCAACATATGAAAACGCATTTTCAGGTATATCATCAGCTTCGCCATTTAAAATTGCTTCGAAACCTGAAACGGTATCCTCAAGCTCAACATATCTACCTGGGGTTCCAGTGAATTGCTCTGCCACAAAAAATGGTTGAGAGAAAAATTTCTGAATTTTCCTTGCTCTAGAAACTGTTAATTTATCCTCATCAGATAATTCATCCATTCCTAAGATTGCAATAATATCTTGAAGGTCTTTGTATTTTTGCAGGACACCCTCAACGTTTCTTGCTACATTATAGTGACGATCTCCAATTATCCTGGGGTCTAAAATTCTTGAAGTTGATGCTAATGGGTCAACTGCAGGATAGATGCCCAATTCGGCAATTTTTCTCTCAAGCACCGATGTTGCGTCCAAATGAGCAAAGGCTGTTGCAGGCGCTGGGTCAGTTAAATCATCTGCGGGTACATATACCGCCTGTACTGAAGTAATAGATCCTTTTTTTGTTGATGTAATTCTTTCTTGAAGCTCTCCCATTTCCGTTGATAAAGTTGGCTGATAACCCACCGCGGAAGGCATTCTTCCCAAAAGAGCAGATACTTCAGATCCTGCCTGAGTAAATCTAAAAATATTATCCACAAACAATAAGACATCTCTTCCTTCATCATCTCTAAAAAACTCAGCCATAGCCAATCCGCTTAGAGCGACCCTTAAACGAGCTCCAGGAGGTTCATTCATTTGGCCAAATACCATTGTTGTTTTATCAATCACCCCAGACTCAGTCATTTCATTATAAAGATCATTGCCTTCTCTAGTTCGTTCACCAACTCCTGCAAAAACAGAATAACCACCATGTTCCGTTGCAATATTTCTAATTAATTCTTGAATTAAAACCGTCTTACCTACTCCAGCCCCACCAAATAGACCAGTTTTTCCTCCTTTGGTATATGGCTCCATAAGGTCAACTACTTTGATTCCAGTAACTAGAATTTCTGTTGAAGTAGTTAATTCTTCATGTTTTGGAGCGGGCCTATGAATTGGATTCTTCTTATCAGTTTTAAGATCGCCTTTTCCATCAATTACATTACCAAGGACATCAAAAAGCCTTCCTAGCGTTTCTTGACCAACAGGTACAGTGATTGGAGAGCCACTATCAACAACCTCTACTCCTCTAGTCAATCCATCCGTTGAATCCATTGCTACCGTTCTTACCATATTATCACCCAAATGCTGAGCGACCTCTAAAACTAAAGCCCCTTCTTCACCTCTATCAACGCTTAGGGCGTTCATAATATTTGGCAAATGGCCATCTTCGAATGCAACATCAACTACTGCACCCATTATTTGAGAAATTTTTCCAGTCATATTTGACATATTAAGAATCCCTTTATTCTTTTAGCGCCTCAGCTCCACTAACAATCTCTAACATCTCTGTTGTTATGGCAGCTTGGCGTGCTTTGTTAAATTCTAATGTTAAATTTTTTATCATATCTTCAGAATTGCTTGTAGCGTTTTCCATTGCAACCATCCTTGCAGCTTGCTCGCTAGCGTACGATTCCAATAAGTATTTCCATACTTGCGCATTTAAGTAGCGCGGAATCAATGATTTGACAATTTTCTTCTTAGATGGTTCATAAAGATAATCAATATCAGTTAGTTCTTCATCATGCAATTCAATTGGCAGTAACTTTTCCGTAATAACTGCTTGGGTCGCGACGTTTACAAATTCATTATAAATAACTCGAATCTCATCAACAGACTGATCAAGAAAGTGATTAATTATCGTGCTTCCAATTTTCATTGATTGATTAAAGTTTAATTCATTCCAAAAATCAAAATATGAATCAACTATATTATATTGTCTAGATTTAAAATAATCATTGGCTTTTTTACCAATACAGAAAATATCCACATTTTCTTTACCAAATTCATCAATATCATTATGAGCTTTTCTTAATATACTGCTATTAAAAGAGCCAGCCAATCCCCTATCAGACGTGACAACAACATACGCTACTCTTTTTACATCTCTCACCTCTAACAATGGCAGCATATCTCTTTCTACGGATGGAAGTAAGTGCTGAATAATTTCTACTAAACGGTGATTGTAGGGCCTGGCTTTCTCCATATTTTCTTGAGCTCTTCGCATTTTCGCAGCTGCAACCATTTTCATTGCTTTGGTAACCTTTTGAATACTTTTGACCGATTTAATTCGATCACGAATATCTTTAAGATTAGCCATTATTTAAACGGTAAACCCATTTGCAAATGCCGAGATTGCTTTTTCAAGACTAGTTTCTAATTTGTCTGAAATAACGCCTTCCTTGATAATCGTTTTTAAATCATTAGCGTTATTTGCTTCTAAATAATCAAAAAGGCTTGATTCGAATTCAGCTACCTTATCAGCGGGAACAGAGTCCAAATACCCTTTTGATACTGCAAAAATTATTGCAACCTGTTTTTCAACTGGCATAGGTACATATTGTCCTTGCTTAAGAATCTCTACCATGCGCTCACCTCGAGTCAATTGAGCTAAAGTATTTTTGTCAAGATCTGAGCCGAACTTTGCAAAAGCTTCAAGTTCGCGATATTGCGCAAGGTCTAATCGAAGCGTACCTGCAACACTTTTCATTGCCTTGATTTGCGCATTCCCACCTACGCGAGAAACTGAAATGCCGACATCAATAGCAGGTCGAACCCCAGAGTTAAATAAATTTTTCTCTAAATATATCTGTCCATCAGTAATTGAAATCACGTTTGTTGGAATATAGGCAGATACATCTCCTTCTTGTGTCTCAATAATTGGTAAGGCTGTTAATGATCCACCGCCAAGGTCATCAGAAAGTTTAGATGCTCTTTCTAATAGTCGGCTATGGAGATAAAAAACATCGCCCGGAAATGCTTCTCTTCCAGGAGGCCTTCTAAGAATAAGTGACATCTGACGATAAGCAACAGCTTGTTTTGATAAATCATCATAAATAATTAATGCGTCTTTTCCATTATCCCTGAAATACTCTCCCATTGCACAGCCAGAGTATGGTGCAATATATTGCAATGGGGCTTCATCGGAAGCGCTTGAAGAAACTACTGTAGTATACTCCATTGCCCCATTTGCTTCTAGCTCAGCAACAATAGAAGCAACAGTAGATGCTTTTTGGCCAATCGCAACATAAATACAGTAAACTGGCGAATCTGTCTCATGGGTATATTTTTGGTTGATAATTGCATCAACCGCTACCGCAGTTTTTCCAGTTTGACGATCACCAATAATGAGCTCGCGCTGACCCCGACCAATTGGTATCATGCTATCAACAGCTTTGATACCTGTTTGTAAAGGTTGATTGACTGGTGAGCGCGACATAACACCTAATGCTTTTCTTTCAATAGGAAGGAAATCTTTAGTGTCAATTGCTCCTTTGCCATCAACGGGCTGACCTAATGGGTTAACAACGCGCCCCAGCATTGCATCACCTACTGGCACCTCAACCACTTTTCCTGTTCGTTTTGCAAGATCACCTTCTTTAACATGGCTAGATTCACCAAATAAAACCACGCCAACATTATCATCTTCCAAATTAAGAGCCATGCCGTAAACATCATTTGGGAGCTCAACAAGTTCTGAGCTCATGACTTTTTCAAGACCCGAAACACGGGCAACTCCATCTCCTATTTCAATTACTTCGCCAACCTCAGATACATCAACAGATAAATCAAACTTCTTGATCTGTTCTTGAAGTAGTGCGGTAATATTATCAGTTTTGATTTCCATAGTCTCTTTCTAGGTATTACGCGTCTAACATTTCTTGACGCATGTTTTTTAAATGATTTACTATTGAAGCATCTACAAGTTCATTGCCGACTCTCAACCTAATTCCACCAATAAGATCCGGGTCAACCTTGAATGAAATCTCTGTATTTTTATTCAAGGCTTGATCAAGTAATGTTTTGAGTTGCGCCTTTTTATCTTCGGCTAGATCAATTGTTACATCAGCTATAACATTTACAATATTTTTTTTATCTGCAAGCATGCGATTGTAGTGTTTACTAACTAAGGGTATAATCTTTACAAGATTATCATTATTAGAAAGAGCAATAAACTCACTAATAATTTCATGGCATTTATCTCCAAATGCTTCTTTTGTTGCCTTGGCTTTATCAATATTGGATACTCTTTTTGAGAGTAAAAATGATCTAAATTCAGCAGAGGATCTTATGGCATTGCATAAATTAGCAAGAGAATCTTTAGCATCTATCTCAGATTGAGATTTAACCGCTACATTAAACAAGGCTTCAGAGTACTGCTTTGCTCTTTGATCAAGCTTCATATTTTTTGATTTTTTTCAAGGATTCTTCTATCAATGAACTGTTATCTTGTTCGCTGATATTTTTGTTAATTAGTTTCTCAGCTACTGAAATTGATAAATCGACAACTTCTTTTTTAATGTCAGTAATTGCCTTATCCTTTTCAACTTGGATTTGATGCTGGGCATCTTCTCTAATTTTATCTGCCTCATCTTTTGCTTTTGAAATCGTATCTTCTTTGATTTTTTCAGCAGCTGCTTTTCCATCAGAAAGGATTGATTGGGCATCAGAGCGGGCTTTAGAAATTATTGCCTCTGATTCTGAATTAAGCTTCTCTAATTCTTGACGAGCTTTTTCAGCATCATCTAGAGAATTCTTAATCAAGCTTTCTCTTTCTTCGAGCATTTTTAACAGGGGCTTCCAAGCAAACTTTGCAAGGATATAAAAAAGCAATAAAAATGTAATTATTGTCCATATATATAGTCCTGGCGTTACTTGAGTTAATAGATTTTTACCTCCACTATCGCCTGCAAAAATAGCTATAACTAAGAAATTCATTTCATGTTCCTATGAATTTGCTTTTTCTATGTTCTTAAAGAACAAGCATTAAGAAAGCGAATACTTCAGCTAAGATAGCAACGCCTTCAAGCAAGAATAAAGGCAAATTGACAGCGCCAGTAATCTTATCAGCAGCTTCAGGTTGACGAGCAATGCTTTCTGCAGCAGCAGATGCAAATTTTCCAATGCCCATAGCAGCGCCTATGACAATCAGGCCAAGTCCAATTGGGAGAAATGTTGTAGGTTCCATATTATTATTTCCTTATTTGTTTAATGGTGAACATTAATCGCCATTCCAATAAATACTGCAGTTAGTAATGTGAATACATATGCCTGCACTAGAACAACGATTATTTCAAGTCCAGAAATTGCTGTAGCCATTGGTACCGATATTAAAGCAGCACCAATCCCAGCCACAGTTGATTGAAATTTGTCAGCAAAAATAGCCGTTAGTGATAACAGTGCTAAAATAGCAATGTGTCCACCCGTCATATTCGCAGCTAATCGCATCGTTAATGCAAAGGGTTTAACGATCATCCCCATTAATTCAATGGGGATTAAAATGATATAAACTGGCCAAGCAAGTCCATGTGGTACTAGGTTTTTCCAGTGATTAATAAAGCCGTGTGCTTTTGAACCTGCGATAATTATTGCAAAAAATGTAATGGATGCAAGAGCTGCGGTAACATGGAAATTACCAGTAGCAGTTGCTCCACCATGGGTTAGGCTATCAATAAAATTAGAATGTACAAATTTATTTGTTACCCCTAAAAAATCAAAAATAGGAATCATGCCAATGCCATTTGCAAAAAGAATGAAGAAGAAGAAGGTAAGAATTAAAGGGGTCCAGGTATTGACCCATTTTGGGCCAACATTTGGAGCAACAATAGAATCTCTTATAAACTGCACAATGGCCTCAATAGCGCTTGAAGCTGTAGATGGATTATATGTTGTTTGTCGTAAAAATCTTCGAATAGGAACTATGATAGATAGAGAGACCACTATTGCTACAATCCATAACATCATTACATGTTTTGTTACAGACATATCTATTCCAAAAATACTAGGTAATTGTATAATGGGGTGCGCTTGGTCAGAATTGGAAACGTGACCAATGATATAATCAGCAACTTGTTGTGTTACACTTTGATCGGTTGACTTTTCACCGCCTAAAATCATTAATACTTTTTTTGTTTATGGTTAAAAAGTGAATTTATAAACATTGCTTCCAACGTATGAAACGCTATAAAAGAACCTAAAAAGCTAAACACAAATGAGTGAGTGTTAAAAGCATAAAAGTGAATAAG